>DASZDU010000109.1:0-9202 GCA_035941655.1 Pyrinomonadaceae bacterium
ATTGCGCTCGCAATTACTGCAAGCGTTTCGCAAGAGGCCTTGATTCCAACTCACTGCAAGCTGAGTAGCACCAGAATTTCACCGGTGCCTCTCTCAAGTCGTTCGAGTGCCTTACCAATCAAGGTGCCGGGACGATGAATCGGAACGCCGCCGAGGCTGAGGGGTTCTGACTTCTTCGCGACGCCTTCTTTCTCACTGGTGACAAGCAGATCGCCGACGCGGATCGGTCCCGAGGTAGCATCCACTTTGACTTTCACTCGACCGGTTGTAGCAACCAACACCTTGCCTGTTCCACTCTCGCCGAGAGTGATTCCAGGCTGTAATGAGATCACGCCGGCGACGCGAGTGTCGTAGGCTTGCGATGAAGCGATCACCTGATTGGATTTTGTGTGGTCGAGGACAACGACGGTGCCGGCGGTGAGACCCTGTGAAGATTCAACCCACTCGGCGACGTCCTGGTACTTCGCCTGTATCGTACCTCCCGTGATTGTTCCCGTGGCGTTAATATCGCCGGCGACATCAAGCTTCTTGGAAGGATTTGTAGTACCAATGCCGAAGTTACCATTGGTTTGAAGATATAGTAGGGGAGTATTGTTGGTGTTTTGAAATTGAAGGTTTGCGGAACTCATGATCTTCGAGATCGCCGTTCCCGTATTGCGAAAGTAGAGCATGGGCCCGAAAGTGTTGGAGCCGTTGGCATCAATACCGAGCACTACATCAGCAGAAGCGCTGCCGCGGTTTACGTCGAGATTAAAGTTTGGTGTGGCTGTGCCGATGCCGACTTTGCCGTCGTTATTGACCATGAACGCCTCAACAAGTCCTCCGGTAAATATACCCAGCCGCTGATTGGTCGCCGTGCCATCGGTACCGGTGTAGCGTAGGAACATCCCATTAAACGCAGAGCCAAAAAGAATTTGCGGGGTGTTATTGGTCCTGTCGACGAGTTGTAACAACTCATATGCAGGACGCCCCGTCCAGGGCGCACTCCCACTGCGCGCGATGGTGAGAGGGTTCTGAGGGCTGGTGGTGCCGATGCCCACGTTCCCGTTTGCCGAAATCACCATACTGTCAGCCCAGGTAATCGCCCCACCCGATGAACCTGCTGCGGCTGTCTGGAATTGAAATGCGCCCAGATACATTCGGATATTTGCGGCCGTTCCGGCTATGCGATACTTGAATCCGTTGTTGTAATAGAGGTTGTGACCAAAGTTCAGTTCGCCGTTAGTAGCGTCTTGTCCAAGCCATGCCGCAGCTCCGTTGAAGATGTGCCGAACATCTGTTGTGGCTGGCGCGTTGAGAGTTAGCTTAGCGTTAATATCTCCCACAACCTCTAATTTTGAGCTCGGAGTTGGCGCCCCGATGCCGACATTGCCCGTATTGGTGTTGCTAATGTTGGTGCCGGTGGTTGTCCACTGCTGCGCCTGAACGATGCTCGACTGCAATACGACCAGCACGAAGCCGACGGAGACAATCGCCAGAACCCGCGCGCTAAATGTTCGCCTGCTGCTTAGTTGGGTGATAAAGGTCATGACTTTCCTTTCAGGAAGACTTCGAGTGGAAATAAAGACGCGAATCAGTTCAGTCAAGAACGCCGAAAAAAGAACAGCGAATCTGATCCAGACCGCATCAACGGTGACACCCGGTCAGCAGACCGATGCCGGAATTTAGTCAATGTAAAAACAGAGCTGGTTAACCGAGAGAAAGTCCGAGGTGGACGGTTGATTAGTCGGTTACAAGAGAGTCGTTGACGCGAGGCTGACGCGATGTGAGTCGCACGTGAACGAGGTTAAGTCGCATGAACGCCAATAGCGATGAGTGAAAGAAAACGCGCGGAGTCTAATACCGGTGGGCGATTGTTGTCAATAAGAACTGGGATCGCAATTAGTCTTGCGTGCGCTAATGAGTGTTTGAGGCATTCGCAACATAGCTTTCGCGCGCGCGCGACGGGATTTGGTGAGCGCGTTTTCAAAGCGGCTTTAGCCCATAATGAGTCTTTTTGTGCCCGCCAATTATCACGACAGTCGACTCCAACATCCGGCGCTACTGCGCTCGATTCTGTAAGCGCCTCCGCTAACGCCAGACCGACCCACTAACAGCGATCTGACTCAATTGACTCTCGCATGCACGCGAGCTACCATGCCACGCCCTACGCGGCCGGTTTGTGCGGCCGTTTTTTACAGCCCGCTTGCATCGCAAATTTGCAAATTCACAACCTGCGCGTTTTACTATTCCCGTTTCAGCATTTACGATTGAGTCTTATGGGTTTCGCAACAACAGCAATACACAGCGGACAGGATCCGGATCAGACTACCGGCTCCGTCACCGTCCCGATTTATCAAACATCCACCTACGCGCAAGATGGCCTCGGCAAGAACAAGGGTTACGAATATGCGCGCACGCAAAATCCGACGCGGAGCGCGCTGGAGGAAAATCTGGCTGCGCTCGAAGGCGCACGTTTTGGGTTTGCCTTCGCATCAGGCATGGCCGCAATAGATGCGACGTTGCGGCTGGTTAAAGCGGGCGAGCATGTGGTCGTCTCTGATAACACCTACGGCGGCACGTCTCGTCTCTTCACAAAGGTGCTGGCTAACTACAACATTACCTTTGACTTTGTCGACACCTCAGACGCTCTCAATGTTGAGGCCGCCATCAAGCCAAACACTAAAATGGTTTTTGTGGAGACGCCCACGAATCCGGTGATGATCGTTACGGATTTGCGCGAGGTGTCTGAGATAGCACATCGGGCCGGCGCGCGTGTTGTTTGTGACAACACTTTCATGTCGCCGTACCTGCAGCGTCCGTTGGAATTCGGCGTCGACATCGTGGTGCATTCAACCACCAAATATTTGAACGGACATTCCGACGGCATTGGCGGAGCTGTTTTATTGAATGACGAAGAAGACGCTGCCTGGATCGGTTTTATTCAGAACAGCGCGGGCGCGATATTATCGCCTTTTGATTCCTGGCTCGTTATGCGCGGCACGAAAACATTGGCCTTGCGCATGGAACAACACGATAAGTCAGGCCGAGCGGTCGCAGCCTTCCTCGAAGAGCACCCGAAAGTCAAAAAGATTTATTATCCCGGTTCGGCATCGCATCCACAGCACGCTTTAGCCAAACGCCAGCAGCATGGTTTTGGTGGCATGGTGGCCTTCGACGTCGGTTCACTTGACGCGGCGCGCGCGGTCCTCGAAGCTGTGAAATTGTGCACGCTCGCTGAAAGCCTGGGTGGCGTCGAAACGCTTATCTCGCATCCGGCCACCATGACTCACGCCTCGGTTGATACTGACAAGCGGGCACGACTGGGTATTAGCGATGGACTTGTCAGGGTTTCTGTCGGCCTCGAAGATACGGATGATATAATCGCCGACCTCGATCAGGCCCTAAACAGTATTTGATTTTGTAATGCCAACTGTTGGTTTGCGACCATCGTGAGCAATCTAACAGTTTGCGCTAAAACAAAACGGAAGTGACAGCCAAACTCCGAACAGGTTAGAATTCATTCGAACTTTGCCTATTCCTAAAAACGCCTTCACGCGCCGTATGAATGTTGAGCTGCACGCAAAATCCGACGTAGGTCGCGTCCGCCGAGGAAACGAGGACAACTTTCTCGTCCTCGAACTCTCAACACAGCAAACCTGGACGGGTACCGACGGTAACGCCGCTCCCAAAGACATCGGTAACTTCAAGCTCGGCGAGAAAGGCCTGGTGCTGGTTGTGTCTGACGGCATGGGAGGCGCACTCGCCGGAGATGTCGCCAGCCGCATGGCGGTGGATTCGGTGCGCGACATGATTATGGGCAACAACTCCGAAGAAGGATGCGATCCGGAAGCCTCGCTGGTCGAGTGTCTGAAGAGTGCGACGGTTTACGCTAACCTCGCGATTCACCACAAGAGCCAGGAAGATTCACGCTGTGCGGGCATGGGCGCGACCTTTACCGGCGCTGCGATCCATGGCGACCTCCTGGATTTAGTGCAGGTAGGAGACAGCCGCGGTTATCTAATGCGCAAGAGTCAGATCCGCCTGGCTACCAAAGATCAATCTTTGGTGCAGCAACTCGTCGACGTAGGGCAAATCAGCGAAGCAGAAGCTGAAACCCACATGTTTCGCAATGTGATTCTGCAGGCGCTTGGAGCGCAGGGCGACGTTACACCTGTCACCGGCAGGATACGTTTGCGGCGTGGAGATACCCTGCTGCTTTGCAGCGATGGCTTATCAGGGAAGTTACGCTCGGAAGATATTCAGAACATCGTGGCTGGAAATCCGGATCTTGCGAAGGCATGTGACGAGTTAATCGCTGAAGCTAATAATCGCGGTGGTGAAGACAACATTACGGTGATTCTGGCCCGCTTTACCGGAGATGAATTGGAAGAACCATCAACCGATCGAATAACAATCGAGTTGCCGCCAATGGCAGAAGAAGATAAGACCCTCGACGATACTTACAACTCCGATACCGAGCCGCAATAGTCAGAGTCTAATATTTCCCTTGGAACGCAACGCCTTAAGACGATTTTCCATTTATCATTTTTCATTTTCCATTTGCGATCATTTTCCGCGCCGTTTAGATAGGGCACTTGTGCCTCAGTCGCGCGGCAGACAAGTCCGGCGTTCTAAAGGCTCGGCGCGAGCGGCCTAAGTACGTTTCATAAAAGGGCCCGACGCTCTGACAATGGCAAATGAGAAATGGGAAATGGAAAATCTGGCTAGCTCACGGCTTTGAGACACTAACCTACTCTTTCACAGGCAGTTCCTTCGCTCGCCAGTCCGTTCCTTCGTCAATCCGTCTCACATAGATTGAGGAACCCTCGATGCTTTCAACCCTAACGCGCTCGCCTGCTTCCAAAGGCGACTCGCCCTCTGCGGGATAGGCAGTCCAGGTCGAACCGAAAACTTTAACCGCGCCTTCCTGCATTGCCCCTCGGCTCGAAGAAACCACAGTCCCGATTTTTCCCGGCAGCGAATCGACGCCGGTGCGCAAAGAGCCTCCAGTCTTCTCGCGCGAAAAATAATTGACGAAGATGGTGCGCGAGGCGGCGGTGAGTCCAATGGAAACGAGCGCGAAGATTATGAACTGAATGCCAAGGTTGTTAATACCGATAATGCCCGCGAATGCCGCCGCCAGTGCTCCTACTCCAAACCACAAGAGGACGAAGCCGGAAGTGAAAACTTCAGCGACGATCAACGCCGCGCCTAGTACAAACCACAAAATCCAATAGAAATTTTCCATCGGGTATTCAGCCTTTAAGCGTGTTCTTCAATACAAACCAAATGTTTGCAGGACGCTCCGCCAATCGTCTCATGAAGTAAGGATACCAGTGTTTTCCGTAAGGCACATAGACCCTCATGTTGTAACCGTCCTTCGCGAGTTGCCGCTGCAAATCGCGGCGCACACCGTAAAGCATCTGAAATTCGAACGCCTCTTTTGGTATTCCTTCGCGCCGCGAAAAATTCACCGTGGCTTCGATCATTTTTGGATCGTGAGTAGCGATGCCATGATAAATCCCACTGGAGAGCAGCAGCTGCATGACGCGCACGTAGTTTTCGTCGGTATCCTTCTTGTCGGGAAACGCAACTTCCGGAGGTTCCATGTAAGCGCCTTTGCAAATACGAATGCGTGCGGGCAGCTTTACCAGTTCCTGAGCGTCGGCATACGTTCGTCGCAGGTATGATTGCAGCACAATGCCGACGTCGTTCAACTCAAACTCAGCACGCAGCCGTTTGAAAATGTCGATTGTTTTCTGCGTAACCTTCGATGCCTCCATGTCCACGCGTACGAAGTTTCCACGCTTCGCTGCTTCCACTACGACGGCGCGCGCGTTTTTGTACGCGAGCTCCGGATCGAGTTCCAGACCAAACTGCGTCAACTTGATCGAGACGTTGGAATTGATACCGCTCTCGTCGATACGCCGCAGGATCTGCAGATACTCTTTCACCTCCTCTTCTGCTTCAGCAGCGTTCGCAACTGACTCGTTGAGATGGTCGAAAGAAGCCGAACAGCCTTCCGCGTTCAACTCTCGAATAGCGTTGGCTGCCTGATCCACGGTTTCACCGGCGACGAACCGCGTCGTGAGTCGCTTAAATAAACTAAACCGGGCCGCAAAATCTTTTAGTCCTTCGTGACGGGACAAATAGATCAAGACGCTTCTGGTAAGCATAGTTTGGATGCGCGGCCCAATGGCCTGTGTTCAGCTCAGTTTTGCACAGTATGTAACTGAAGTAGGGGCTGCTTTGCCGCTTTCGATGCGGTCAGCCATAGGCTTTACCGCACGGAAGGCGGCAGAGCCGCGAGTGGCGCTGTGGTATCCTAAGCCCGCTCAAACGGAGTACTGCTTCCACCAGGGCGAGTCGGCCTGAAGGATACAATCAAATGCGCCTGAAGCTGGTACTTATGTCTTCGCTGATCGCTGCGGTAGCAGGAGCGGGTGCCGCCACGGGGATTATCGTATCGGTCTTTTCGTCGCTCAAACCAATCACGCGCCCCGGCGTACTCGTCGTATCAACTTATCTGCTTCCGTTCAGCGCTATCCTGTTAGCCTCGATCTTTGTCTATCGCCATACCGCCCGACGACGAAAGTTACAGGCAATCTTAACGGCAACACTTTCGATACTGCTAACAATCCTGATTTTTATTATCGCCTCAATAGTTACAGCCCGGCGCGTGCCAATTCAGCCGGAGCCTCCTCCGCAACCCAACGTCAGTCACGCCGGCGCTGGGAGCGCGGACATCATCTCTGTGAGCGTAGCGCGAAAACGGATGCAGGCAAGGATGCCTGCGCTCCCAGCCTAACCGCCTCCCTGCAGCGGACTCAGGCCAATCTGCCGTTGGACCGGACGCAGCGCATCGATGACGAAACGAATGTGCTCGTCCAGGTCAGTGCCCAGTTCTGCAATCCCCTGCCAAATGTCGTCTCTGTTTACCGAGCGCGCAAACGCTTTGTCTTTGAGTTTTTTCTTGACTGAAGAAACTTCGAGATCGTCCAGGCTTTTGTTTGGACGAACCAGTGCGCAAGCCACCAGGAAACCGCACAGCTCGTCGGTGGCGAATAGTGCGCGCGCCATAGCGGTGTCACGCGGCACGCCGGTATAAGTTGCGTGGCCCATTATTGCGCGAATGAACCTCTCGGAATACCCACGGCCGCAGAGTATGTTCGCACCGGTAAACGGATGCTGGTCGGCTGTAGGGAACATTTCGTAATCGAAATCGTGAAGTAGTCCGACCAATCCCCATTCGTCCTCATCATCCTCAGGCGATCCATAACGCTTCACGCAGGCGCGCATCGCTGCTTCAACCGCGAGCGCATGCTTACGCAAACTCTCACCCTTTGTGTACTCACACAAGAGTTCCCAGGCTTCGTTTCGATCAGGCATGTGTCGCTGTAGAAAAAGTCAGCACCACCATGTGGTAGCGGGTGGGTAATCGATGCAAGCTCATAACGTACGAACACCACCCGCTACCGCGAGGTTTGGACTGACTCATGAACCGGGCAGCAAATTAACACGGGTGAAGTGCGGCGAACAACAGAGGCAGGATGCGGGGCGCAGCTTCAGCTCAGCCGCCCTTGGGAGCGCGATAGCCGGGCCGGGCGCGGACCACTACGTTTTTGCGGGAGGTTGTTACTTTGATAGTTCGATACACTCCGTCTCGCGTTTTGTTGACGGGATAATATCCAAGCGCATATTGGGTGCGGAGTTCAGCTGCGATCTTCCCAAACGCTTCGGGAAGTGAAGAGATGGTGTCGGCGCGCACCACTCGACCGCCCGACTTCTTTGCCAGTTCCATCAGATAGCTATCACCCTTGGAATAAAGGCCGTCGAGCATAACAGTTACGCTATCTTCATTCCGCCGGCTGCGTCGCGAAGAATCCCTGATGTCGCGGTCCTCTGGCCTCTCGACTCCCACGACCGAGGGATCGTCTTCGGGTCGACGAGTCGGTCCCGGGAGTGGAACTTGATCGGGGTTTGTAGGATCGCGCCGGCGACGTCCCCGCATAATTTCCGCCGCCGTGGGCAAACCCAACGGGCCGGTCTTCGGTGGTCTGTTTGGTATTATGCTCGGCTCATCACTTGGGAATGTAGTTGGGGTCGAACCGCCGCCAGACGGGTCACGAATGACGCCAATCGTGGGCAGGCTCGGAGCGTCGTTCCCGTCGCGAACGATCCGCTCAGTTTCCGCGCGCGTTTCAAAACGAATTGGATAGACAATCACTCCGTCTACATCCAGTCCGCGAAGAGAGCCTTCGAAGCTAGCGTCCGCGCTATGCCAATCTACTCCGTCGGTGAAGACGACGATCGCTTTGCGCCCGCGAATGGTTCTTAGGGAATCCAGCGACAGTTCTATCGCGTCATATAGTCTTGTTCCTTGTCCCGGAACGGTTTTGTAGATGGCGTTCCTCAATATCGCGCGATCGTTAGTGAAATCGCTCAGCTCGTGTAGCTGATTATCGAATGAAATCACTTTCACGCGATCTGCATTTTGCAACTGTTCAACGAAAGTCGCCGCGGAACGGCGGATCAAACCGATCTTCTCCTCGGTGCTGGCACTCGTATCAAGCAGTAACACCACATTAAACGGGGCACTGACGGTTGCGAAAAATGCTATCTGCTGATTCTCGCCATCTTCCGAGATAGTAAATTCCTCCTGGCGAAGATCGGGTACGTAATTCCCATCTGCAGTCGTGGCTATTACCGGAACCGTAACGAGATTTGTGCTTGTCTTTAGAGTTTCCAAATCCTGCGGCGCGCGTTCATCGATGTCAGCCGGCTCTTCAGTCGCGGGCTCTTTAGTGCGATTCGGTGTCACCGGCGGCGTTTGCTGTTTTGGGGCGGATGGCGATGTCGGCGTCCGCGGCTTAGTGCGTTGCTGAAGAGTTTGTGTCAGCCCGCTGTTGGCTCCCACCAATACAAGCGACCAGATTATGCAGATGCGAAGAAGCAACTCAGTTTCTCCAGCTAATTTCGGAAGGCCACCAACTTTGTGGCGGTTGACGCGTGCACAATAAAAGAGGAAGGACCCGTAAAGGCATCGCTACGATGAATATTTTAAGAATAACGGTTGTCTATCGCTCCTGACAATGTAAGCGAACCCTTGGAGTGCGCTGACCTGTCAGCGCTTTGGTGCGCGGCGGCTTGACGCCGCTGAGGTGAGCTGGGCGTCAGTGCCAAAAGGTTGCGACAGGTCGCAACCGACCTAAAGCGCTGA
>DASZDU010000110.1:0-5381 GCA_035941655.1 Pyrinomonadaceae bacterium
GCATCGTGAAGAGGTGCGCGAGCTGGGTCGAATCTATCGACGCACGTCCTCAGATCTGGCTATTGCTCGCGCCGAGTCGCGCGATCCTCGTCTTATAAACTATCTCAACAGCCTGGTGATTCGCGCGCACGGTCGGATCTATCAGGCCGACGCGCAGGGTGGGTCACGCATCACTTCATTTTTTGCTCGCGAGCTTCCGCAAACATTTCGGCGCACCTGGCGGTACACAGCGGTGTCGTTCAGCGTGTTTGCGTTGTTCTCTGTACTTGGGTTTCTGGGAACGAAATACGATCCGGAGTTTTCGGAACTGGTGGGGGTGCCGCCTTCATTTCGCGAAGTTTACATCGAGACAAAAACTCATTGGTGGGAAGACTTGAACCAGGCAAACCAGGTTGGCGCCAGCGCAATCTTCACGCACAACATTCAGGTAACGATCTACACCTTCGCGTTTGGTGCACTGTTTGGCGTCGGCACGTTGTTCTACCTGGCCTACAACGGCGCCACGATTGCTTCGGTGTTGGCGCTAACGTATCGCGCAGGCTTCGGAAACGATCTGCTCACCTTCATGGTTGGTCACGGCGTGATAGAACTGTCGTGCATTTTCATTGCCGGCGGCGCCGGGCTATTGATCGGCAGCGCGCTGGTCATGCCCGGAGATATGTCGCGCGCGGACGCCTTGAAGAGTCGCGGCAAGGATGCGGTTCGCTTGATGATGGGTGTGGCGGTGTTGCTCGTTGTCGCCGGAATAATTGAAGGCTTCATCTCGCCGGCCCCAATAAATCCCAAAATAAAGTTTGGTATTGGCGCGCTCACCGGACTGGCGCTTTATTCCTACTTATTGCTTGCGGGGCGCGGGAACGATGAGGTCAGTACCACCACACGGTAGCGGGTGGGTGTTAGATTCACAGTCATCAACCTGGAAACCCAGATCAACCCACCCGCTACCGCATGGTGGTACTGACCTCACCCCGTAACTCACCGCGATCTTGTGACTGTGCTTCGGTCTACAACAATCCGCGCTCTTTCACTTGAAGATATTTTTCCAGTATTGCCGGCGCCAACGCCGCCGCGGTCACATCGAGCGCAAGCCCTCCTTGTGACTCCACCAAACGCAACGCTGTTTCGCGCAAGTACATAATTTCCTCAGCCACCGATTGCGTGAAAAGATCGCGCGCATTCTCGGGCGCGTTGCTTACGACGGCACGCAGATCGCGGTCGGCGATCGTTACCACCAAAGGAAGATGTCTTGGACGCAGCAGACGCAATGAAGTGAGCAACTCTTTCGAGCCTTCCTCGTCAACCAGATCGGTAATCAAGATAACCAGTGAGCGCCGTTTGCTGTTTGCCGCGATAAATTCGAACGCGCGCGAGTAGGAAGGCTCGATCATTTCCGGCTCAACTGAATAAAGCGCCTCCAGCGCCGCATCCATGTGTTCATGCCCGCGGCCGGGCGGCAGAAACGTTTTGATTTTCCGTCCGAATACGAGCAGCCCGGCATTGTCACCCGCGCGCGCCGCTGCCGACATCAGCGCCAGCGCCGCATGGACCGCAGAATCAAGTTTTGTCTCCTGCTCAATGCGCGCGGTCATCAGGCGACCGCCATCAATGGCAATCAGGATCGTCTGGTCTCGCTCGATTTGATACTGCCGCGTCGTCAGCTTTCCCCGGCGCGCGGTGGCAGACCAGGAGATGTGCCGCAGCTCATCGCCGCGCACGTAGTCGCGTAACGATTCAAACTCGCGACCTTCACCGCGCCAGGAAGTCTTGCGGTGCGAAGAGACGAGCGAACGCGCGCCCAACGCCTTCAGCTCGGCTTCGCGAGCGCGCCGCATGTTCGGATAAATTTTGACAAAGACGTTCTCTCCCACGGACGTTTCGCACCAAACCAGGTTAAGCCGCGAAAGAAACCGTACTGCGATCCGGCCAAACTCGAACCGTCCGCGTCTCGGCGAAGTGAGCCCATAAACCAACGCGGCAGAAGTTTGACCTTCGACGCGCATGTGCGCTTGACGCAAACCGGCCAGTTTCATTTGCGGTGGATATTCGTCCTTGATAATCAGTGAAACTGCGTGAGGCTGAGCGTTTTGAACGTTAATGTGAACCTCGGTTTGGGCTCCAACTGCAAATCGTCCGTTAAATTCTCGTGTGATGCGGACGGCTTTCGGAAGTTGACTACGGCGCGCATCGACTATAGCCAGGCCAAGCAGCGCCAGATCGTAGACAAGCGCCAGCCAACGCAGCCACGGCCTGCCCCACGAAAGCGAAAGCAGTATCAGGCCCAGGGCCATCAGCAGATAAAACAGTTTGGTGAAGACGAAGCGCATGGCGTAGCTGAACTTTGTTCTTTGAACTTTGAATTTTGAAAATTTCTGAGTTAAGTTGCGCCGATAAGCAACGAACAAAGATCAAAGCACAAAGTTCAAAGTTCTATCGCGGTACTTCAGCACTCTTGAGTATGTCAGTGATAACAACGTCGGGCGTGGCGCCATCGAGCTCGGCTTCGGCGCGCAGAGTTAATCTGTGTCGCAACACGGGACGGGCAACGTCTCGAACATCGTCGGGCGTTGAAAATTCGCGGCCGCGAATTGCAGATAGTGCTTTTGCACAAAGTAACAAGGCGACTGAAGCACGTGGACTCGCGCCGTAATGAATGAACGGATGCGCGCGCGTACGTCGCACCATATCAACTGCATAGCGCTGGACGCCCGGTTCCATCCGCGCGCTGCTTACTTCACGACGACAGCGAGAAATAGCGTCTGCGTCAGGCAGTGGCTCAATCGGCACATCGTTAAGGCGGCGGGAATTGAATCCTGCATCCCAGTTTGCAACCACCTGTCGCTCATGATCTTCGCCCGGATAGCCGAGTAGAATCTTCAGCATGAAGCGATCGAGTTGCGCCTCGGGCAGCGGATAGGTTCCCTCGTATTCGATCGGGTTCTCCGTCGCCAGCACTGTAAAAATCGGAGATAGGGTGTGGCGATCGCCGTCAATCGTCACCTGCCGCTCTTCCATGGCTTCGAGCAATGCTGCCTGCGTCTTAGGCGGCGTGCGATTAATCTCGTCCGCCAGCAGGATGTCGGTGAAGATTGGCCCTTGTCGCAAATTGAAAGTTGAGGTCGCAACATTAAAGACGTTTGTGCCGGTAATGTCGGAAGGCATCAGATCGGGTGTGAACTGTATACGGCCGAAGTTGGCGCCAATGATGCGCGCCAGCGTTTTCACCATTAGTGTCTTCGCGGTGCCGGGCACGCCTTCGATCAGCGCGTGGCCCTCCGCCAGCAGCGCAACCAGGACCTGTTCAATGGGTTCATCCTGACCCACTACGATCTTCGCGAGTTCGCGCCGGATGTGTTCGACGGTGGAGGAGACGTATTCAATCATTTTTTTTGGTTTTGAACTGTTTGCTTTGAACTTTGTGCTTTGAGCTTTGTACTTGGTGCTTTGAACTTGGCCTTACCGGTCTCGTCAAATATTTTGCGCGGTCTGTTTCACTTCACGCGAGCGCATGCGCAGGCCAAGCGTGGTTTCAATTTCTCGCAGGCGCTTAACCAGTTGAATCGTTTGCCGCTCGCTAATGCCGCCGCCGTTGATCGCATCTTCCGACTGTCGCATCAGCGTCTCGAGTTGGTGAGCGCTCAGCGTGGAGCGGTCCGCGATTCGTTCCGCAATCACCTTGCGCGGACTGTTGTAGTCGACCCCAGCATAACGCGCAAGCACTCTTCTCGTTCGTGAGTAAATATTTTCAATCGCCAGATCGTAAGCGCGCGCACGCTGTTGCAACTCAGCCATTGAGGCAACAAATTCAAGACTGGATCTACGGTCAATCTGCGGCAGCGGCAAAGGACGCGCGAACCGGCGTCCGCGGGTCCACAGCACCAGCAGAATGAGGAGAACTATTTGACCGCAAATTGCCAGCACTGGAGTGCCGGCGAAGTATCCGACGAAGGCGTTGTGAGTTGTACCGTGGCCCTGATGAAACTCATCAAAAGCCACCAGCCCTGCAGGGGCGGCCACCACGTTCAGCGCGAGCTGGAGATTATCTCGGAGACTGATGCCACCATTGGCAACGATGAAGGGATCGCTCAGTAAGATTATTCGCCCGCGGCCGTGAGGGTAATCAACCAGCAGCGTTCCCTTAGTTGTCTCCAGGTGCACCACCGGAGCTGGAGAACCGGTTGACGACTGTTCACCGACGGACTTTGGCGGTGGAGGCTCATCGTCGTCGTCGGAAAACACTTCGTCCTCGTCAGCCTCCTGGTTTTTTGACAACTCTTCCGCCTGCTTCTTTTCCTCTTTGGTTAAAGGAAAAATCTTGATGGCTGAAAAGAACTTCGAGGGCAACACCGACTCGACCTCGCGAGTCAGCAGCGTGGGCTGCGACGGCGCGACCGGCTTCATGCCTTCAGTCATCTGCTCGGGATTCGTGGCATCGGCCGCCAAAGGAAAATCAAGAAACTCAGTAGTCACTCTCCATTCTCCGGAAGCCGGCAACAAGTGCTCCTCAGGACGGCGATCGATGATCACTAGTCGCCCCCCGCGCGCTACCCAAAGCAGCAGGGTCCTTGCCTCTTGTTCTTCCATAGCAACGCGCGTGCGGCCGATAACCACGAACGTCTGCACTTTCTCACCATCAGAGCTCAGCAACCTTTCCGCCGGCTCGCGCCAGCGCATTACCTGGTAGCCTGCTTCATTGAGAAAGTCGTGTAGCGCTCGCGTGCCAGTGGCTCCGGCGTTATAGGTGGACCGGTTCGGAAATAACTCCGAATCATGCTGCTCACCCTCTCTGACATACGCCGCGGAATTGATCAGTATCAAAACGCCGACAGCCAGCACGATGGTAATTATTATTCCGAGACGTTGGCGCATATTGGAAAGCGATAGCTAGCTGCCTGGGGGTTTGATCTTTGTGCTTTGAGCTTTGTGCTTTGAGCTTTGTTCTTTGAAATCTGCTCGGCCCTATTAAGACTTGGACCAAAGTACAAAGCACAAAGTACAAAGTTCACTTTAACAGCGCCTCATTGTAAGCAGAACGAAACGCCTGCCAATCAGTTTCGTAAGCCTCTGCCAGTCCGTACCAGTGGAGTTCAAAACTGTCCGTCAGTTGTTTCACGTTTCCATAGAGAGGCTCGAGCTCGCGCATCGCCCGCAGATAATCTCGGTTTGTTTTGTGTTGCGCCAGACTAATGACCTTGCGTTCGCCCAACTCGACCAGAAGTGCGATGTAAGCTCGGCGTATGGCAGCGCGCAACTCGCCCCGTCGCGCCAGGGCTTCCGCCTCAAACAACAGATCGCGCGCGGATTGATCCGGCTCCAACTTCTCGCCCAATACAATTCGCGCTTTCTCTTTTCGCTTCTTTCCCGGCCGCCGGTAGCTTAGAGCG
>DASZDU010000111.1:0-12816 GCA_035941655.1 Pyrinomonadaceae bacterium
TTGCACAGAGAAGGGCGGCAAAACAAGCCGCCTGAACCAGGTGTTTAGGTTGTTTCGCTTCCGTTATCGCTGGCCGCTCTTTTCACGCGTAATCTGCCGATGCGCCGTTCGTCTGCTTCCAGAACTTCGAGCTCAAGACCGCGAAACACCAACCGCTCACCCGGTTGCGGTACCTTGCCGGATTCATTGATGACCAGTCCGGCGATGGTCGTGAAATCGTCGGCTTCTATTTCCATATCAAACAGGCGCTCAATCTTTCCAATCTCAGTCGAGCCCAACACCTCGTAACAGCCGTCCTCCTGTTGCACGATGTCGTTGAGCTCTTCGCCTGCGATGTCTTCGTCCTCAATCTCACCGACGATTTCCTCGAGGATATCTTCAACAGTTACCAAACCAGAGACACCGCCATACTCATCGATAACCATGGAAAGCTGAACGTTCGCCTTTTGCATTTCCTCAAGCAAGTCGGCCACAGGCTTGGTTTCAGGAATAAAATAAACTGCTCTGACGAGCGGAGCGATTGGCCCGTCTTCATTTCCCTTGGCCCAGCAATGCAACAGGTCGCGCACATAAATCAGGCCTTCAACGTTATCGATCTGTTCGCGGTAGACCGGCAGTCGTGAATACTTTGATTCAATCATTACGTCACGCGCCTCGCGAACCGTGGCCTCGGCCGGCACTGCAATAATGTCAGGCCGCGGCGTCATCACTTCGTTAACACGCGTGTCGCCAAATTCGAGGATCGAATGAATCAGCTCGCCTTCTTCTTCCTCGAGTATGCCCTCCGCCTCGCCGACGTCGATCAAAGCCTGGATGTCGTCAGTGTCGTCCTGTTCTTCATCTTCCTCACCGCTGTCGAGTTCATGCTCCTTCCGCCGCGAACGATCAAACAGTCTGTGAAAGGGATCGGCCGCGAAGGCCATCAACGGCAGCAGAGGTCGAATCACAGGCAGGAGAAACAACAACGTTCCTTCGGGATCGCGCGTTGACGTGAACAGAGGAATGAGCTGACGAAAGATGCCGGCAAGTACCAATCCACTGAGCAGACCAATCAGGATAAAACTGTCGCGCTGAAACAGGCGCAGAGAAATCGAAGTGACGAGTACAGCTATGGCGACCAAAAGAATCTGAATCGTTGCCGAGATAGCAAAACTAAACCGCGGGCGATTCTCGAGCACCTGCTTCAGAAACTCCGACGATCGCAATTTCTTGCGTTCTTCAGCTTCCGTGATCAGGCGCCGCAACCCGACATCACTTAACTGGCCGAAGGCCATATCGACGGTCGCGAGCACAGACAACCCGACCAGCAGCAGAGCGGTTAGAGTTAGCTCAAGTGGCATTTAGCGGTAATAGTAAATGGTGAATGGTGAATGGTAAATAGGAGCGAAGAATGAACAAGATTTTCCATTTTCCATTTCAAATTTTTCATTTGTCATTGCCATAAGGAATCTTCGCAGACAACATGTCGAGGCCTTGATGCCAGGCCTATAAGAACTATTCAAACAACTCGCGCTTAACACTTTCCAGGAAAGTGGTTATCAATGACAAATGAAACATTTGAAATGGAAAATGGAAAATCTTGCTTTGCATTCAACGCTCCTCAGATGCCAAGCTTCCGCCTAAGCCGCAGTTCCAGCCGATTCATCTCACCATCATCGGTCGTGTGATCGTATCCACAGAGATGAATGAGACCGTGCAGGATGAGTTGGGCAATCTCCTCTTCGACCGTCAACCCGTTTTCTTTTGCCTGACGTGCCGCCTGTTCTACTGAAATCACCACGTCTCCCAGGCGCGCTCCCTCGGCCTTTTCAAAGTCGTCCTGCTCGGCGGGAAACGACAACACATCCGTTGTCCCTCGCTTGTGACGCCACATGCGGTTTAGTTCACGCATTGAGCGATCGGAAACAAACGCGACCGTGAACCCGGCGGGATGATTGGGAATGATTCTTGAAGCTTTCTTTGTAAACTCCTGCCAGCGTTCGATATCAATCGGTAGTTTGCGCTGGCGGTTAACAACTTCAATCATGGCAGTGTCTCGAAGAACATAAGGATACGGGTCCGACGCGGCCAGGGCACCTGATGTGAGGAAAGGCTCTTCCTTTCCGTCTACGGACGATTGAAGTCAGGCACGTTGCATCCTACATTTGGCTCTTCTTGTTGGAGTGTTCTTCGTAAGCCTTGATGATCATCTGCACAAGTTTATGACGCACCACATCTTTTTCAGTGAAATAGACAAACTCGATTCCGTTCAGGTTTTCGAGCACGCGCTGCGCTTCAATCAATCCGCTGCGCTTGCCGGTGGGTAAATCAACCTGGGTAACGTCACCTGTAATCACCGCCTTCGAGCCAAAACCGATACGCGTCAAAAACATCTTCATTTGTTCGCTGGTCGTGTTTTGCGCTTCGTCTAAAATAATGAACGCGTCGGAAAGCGTGCGACCGCGCATAAACGCAAGCGGCGCAATTTCGATCACCTGTTTCTCGAGTAACTTCGTAACGCGCTCGTAGTCGATCAAATCAAACAGCGCGTCGTAAAGCGGACGCAGATATGGATCGACTTTTTCCTGCAAGTCGCCCGGCAGGAAACCAAGTTTTTCACCGGCTTCCACAGCTGGGCGGGCCAGCACAATCCGGTTCACCTGTTTTTGCATCAACGCCTGCACGGCGAGGGCGACCGCGAGATACGTCTTGCCAGTGCCTGCTACGCCGATACCGAAAACAACATCCTGCTCCTGAATTGCCTGAATGTATTTCCGTTGGTTAGCCGATTTCGGCGCGACCTGTTTTTTCCCAGCCGGGTTGAATCTCGCCTTGGTGAAATAATCGCGCAAGCTGAACGCGCGGTCTTCGGCAATCTGCGCAAAGGCCTCGCGCAGCTCCTTATCGGTGAAGGAACGGCCTTCGCGAAAAAGTTCGGAAAAGTCTTCGAGGATGCTCTGCGCGGTGGCAACATCCCGTGGGTCGCCGTCAATTGAAACGTCCTGCCCGCGCGCGTCGATGCGCACGTCGAGCAGCGATTCGAGGTATTTGATGTTCTGATCATGAACACCAAAAAGGGTTTCTAACCCTCTGGGCGGAAGTTCGATTTGTTTCAAATGCGGTCGCGCTCTCTTTCTGCCGGCGACATAATGAGAGATGCATTATTAGCTAAGGTGCGGGGGTGTGAGCGTGCTGGAATTGCTGGCATATGCTGTAGGGTTCGACGCTACTACACACTGTAAGACCTGTCAAATAATCCGCCGGTGGTATGAGGTCAGTGCCACCGCGCGGTACCAGGTGGGTTCTGAAAGGCAAATTGAGAATGTAAGTGCCAACGATCGCGACCCACGCGCTACCACGCGGTGGTACTGATTTCATGGGCCCGCAGTCTGCTTGCAGTTCTGCTAAGGTGCTCCTCAATCTGCATGAGTTTCGCCGAGGGGGGTCTCCTTGACACTCAACTACGCGCTCCCTATACTCCGTCATTTGCGCGCGGCTCGACATCGTGTAAACTGGTCGTCCGCAAACGCATTAGTCCGGTAATCAGGAATTAATTGGAGAATTGAATGCCTAATCACAAGTCAGCAGAAAAGAGAATGCGCCAGAGCGAGGCACGCCGCAAAATCAACCGCGGCAATCGCAGCCGAGTCAGAACATCAATAAAGAACCTGCGAGGCGCGATCGGCTCCGGCGATGCCAGCCAGATAAAAGAACTTCTGCCGATGACGATTTCAACAATTGATAAGGCAGTACAGAATGGCGCATTGCATAAGAATGCGGCGGCGCGTTATAAGTCGCGACTGACGGCTCGTTCAAATGCGGTAGCAGCCAAGTAAAACCTGAGCGAACAACATAACGATGGCGAGGCGGATCGATTCTTCGGTCCGCCTCGCTTTTTTGTAGGAGGTGAAATGACTTTCCATTACCAAAACGTTCAAGAGATCGAAGCAGTGGTGGCAGGTTTTGAAGATTGCACCACCTCTAAAGATGGATTCACTCATTTGAGTCACTTAACGGTTGGCGCTTATTACCTCCATACTTCAACGCAAGACGTAGCGTTCGAGAAAATGCGTGTTGGTCTATTCCGCTTTCTCGACCATCACGCGGTCGATCGCTCAAAGTATAACGAACGAGTCACGCGGGCCTGGCTGCAGCAAATTCAAGACGTGATCAAACAAAGCGATCCCGATTCATCATTGGTGTCGCTAACCAATGCTGTGCTTGAGCGACTGGCCGCTTTTCGCTTACCAGGCGAAGATTTGCGAAGGTGATTCAAAATCGTGAGATGTCGGCGAAGAATTTTCTCTGTGCAACCTCAGTGTCCTCAGTGTCTCTGGGGTGAGTGGTTGTCAGACGTTCATTCACCACAGAGAGACGGAGCACTCAAAGGACGCACAGAGAATTTCAAATCAAGGGGACGGCGGATGTTTCTGAAACTTGTTTGCTGCGAAACAGTTTGTTAGCTTCTCCAGCGACGACAACTCTTCCCAGCAAAACAGGAGGTGCAATGGCAACGCGTAATCTCGGCACGTTTGTGCTGATGGTGGCAATTATTCTTTGGGGAACACTGCTTGGCGGCGTAGCCTATTCACACCTGGTCTATTTCCCACGGTATCTCTCCGACCTGCCGGCTTCTGCCGTAGTGGTCAATGGCCCATACGGTTTGAACGAGGCAATCTTCTGGCTAATCATTCACCCGCTCCTGATTGTCTCGCTAGTCGCTGCGCTGGTGGTCAACTGGAATTCGCGCAGCCGACGCAAGCTAATCGCGATCAGCTTCGCTGTCTACGTGATAGTGTTGTTGGTGACGCAGGTTTACTTCCTTCCTGAGCTGGTCCTCTTTAAACACAGCCCGGAATCTACTGTCCCCGCCGCGGAATGGCTGGCCCGAGGACGACGTTGGCAGAGATTTAGTTGGTTGCGCGGTGCGATATTGTATCTTGCGTTTGTTCCACTGCTTATTGCTTTAACCAAACCTGCAAAACCCGTAGACGACGGACTGGTTCTTTGACGCAGATATTTTTACGCGTCAGGCCTTCTTGCCGCTCACGATGAGCACTCTTCCGGGAAAACTCATTGCGCCGCTCTTGAAGTAACTGCCAACTTTTTTCTGTACCGTATATCTAATCGCCGCCACCTGATCAGGAACCAGCCTCGCGAGCTTTTTCCTGAACGTGTCAGACATTTCGGTCCGCAATTGCCAAAACTGATCGACAGTAATCGGCGCTTCGATAACGAAGGGAAACTCGCGTTCTGTAATTGAGGTCGCTCCTGCTTCACGTAAAAGCCCGGCAAGCTTCCCGGCTGCGGCAAAGCGAAAAGCAGCGGGCGCGTCTTCCTCTTCCGGTTCAGCCGGCACAAAACGATCGAGGATTTCGGTAACGACGCTGAAGAAGGGATTGCTTTCGCGTTCGGCCCAAACCAGAAACGCCACCGCGCCGCCAGGTCGCACGACTCGCAGCGTCTCGCGTAACGCAGCTGACACATCCGCGAAAAACATTGCGGACAAGCGGCTGACAACCGCATCAAAGGAGCTATCCGCAAACGGAAGTTTCTCGGCGGCACATTGTTGAAAGCGGAGGTTCGAGATTCCTCTTCGCTCCGCTTCGGCTTGGGCTGATTTGACCATGCCCGCAGCCGGATCCGTATAAACCACCGAACCCAACTTGCCCACGACTGCGGCGATAGTGAACGATGGTTCGCCACTGCCACCGCCGACATCCAACACAACATGGCCGGGACCGACGCCCGCTTCCTCTATTAGCCCGCGCGAAAGCGGAGCAAACATTTTCTCGATCAATGCCTGATGTTTGTTCCAGTATTGAGCCGAGGTTTCCCAGGCTGCGAGTACTTCGTTGGCGTTTTCAGAACCCATAATTATTTCGGGTACTTGTAGTTTAGAGTTCAAGCTTTAGCTTGAGTTTTCGGTTAAGAGCCATGGACCGCAGCTTAAAGGCTGAACTCTGATCCGCTAGCCTCAAAACTGCATCAATACTTTACTTGGGCTCGAGCGGCAGCCCTGCTTTCTCCCAGGCTTCGAAGCCGATGAAGAGTGGGTGAACATTTCTATAACCGTGCGCAGCGAGTTTTTGCGCCACCTCGGCACTCGAGGCCTCGTGTGGACAAGTGCAATAGGTGATCACAGTGCGCTCGTGAGAAATCTCGGAAAGATGTTGCTCAACTTCGTCAGCCGGAATGCGCAGCGCGCCCGGCAACTTTGTCTCGGCTTCAGCCCAGGCCTTCGGATTTCGCGCGTCAATAAAGGTGAATTGCTCACCGCGATCCATTCGTGCCTTTACTTCGTCGATTGTCACTCTGGTCGCTTCCATCGTATCCATCGTTTGGCCTCACTTCCTGTTAACGATCAACTAATCGAGATCAAACAACAATATCTCAGCCGGCTGTTGTGCGGCGATGCGAAGATTTGACTCGTCATCGATTGCGGCGCCATCACCCTGCTTTAGATCAACTCCGTTTAGAGTCACTGCGCCCGCGGCAACCTGCAGCCAGGCTCCACGGCCGTCGGCCAATGCGTGCACCAGTTCCTGACCTTCATCCAGTAGCGACGCGTAAACTTTCGCGTCCTGATGAATTTTCACCGAGCCCTCAGCGCCGTCTGGCGAAACTATCAGACGCAACTTGTTTCGTTTCTGATCGTCGGAAAACTTCTTCTCCTCGTATTCGGGACTTAGACCCTGCTTGCTGGGGAAAATCCAAATTTGCAACAGATGTACTGGCGCGTCTGGCGAAGGGTTTGCTTCGCTATGCGTTACACCGGTGCCGGCACTCATGCGCTGCGCGTCGCCGCGATGGATAATCGATCCGGTGCCCATGCTGTCGCGATGTTCCAGCGCACCCTGCAAGATGTAAGTGACGATCTCCATGTCTCTATGTCCGTGCCTGGGAAAGCCGTGGCCGGGTTGAACAAAGTCTTCATTGATTACCCGCAAAGTCCGAAAGCTCGTGTGCTTCGGGTCGTAGTAATCGCCAAAAGAAAAACTGTGATAGGTGTTGAGCCAACCGAAATCGAAGTGGCCGCGCTCTTCAGCCTTGCGAATCGTGATCATGACATGCCTCTCATGCAGTTCCGACTTCAACCTTTAGGTTGCTAAGTACGACGGCTGCAACTAAAGCTCGAACTCTGAACCGCTTACTTTTTGAACAGCACCAACAAAAACCTGCGCTAACTCATTCAACCCCTTGGCATCCTCATCATCAAACCTTGCTACTGACGGACTATCCAAATCGAGAACTCCGATAAGCTGTTCACGAATAACCAACGGAACGACGATTTCAGAGTTCGACGCATTGTCGCAGGCGATGTGTCCGGGAAACTCGTGCACATTGTCGATTAGGAGGGTCTGTCGTTGCTCGGCGGCAGTGCCGCAAACACCTTTCCCGATTGCGATGCGCACGCAGGCAGGTTTGCCCTGAAACGGACCAAGTACCAGCTCATCGCCTTTCAGCAAATACAATCCCGCCCAGTTCACGTCCGGTAATGAATGATAGAGCAGCGACGAAAAGTTTGCGGCGTTGGCAACGAAGTCGGTCTCGCCCTCGAGCAGTGCTCGCAGCTGCGATTGCAAATCTGCATACAGTTCAGCCTTGGAAACAATTTCCGTTTTGGCCATTTGAAACGTCATGATAACTCTTTGTAGCCAAAGAGCGGGGGCAAGGCGGGGTCCCCGGCGGGGCAACCCCGCTGGGGTGCTAATCCCGCCTTCCCAACCTTAGAGCCTATGCCAGTGTCTGGAGAACTTGCTTATATGCCTTTCAATCATGAATCAGCAGCTCAACTCCAAGCAGCTCGAGGTCGGGAAGGTGGGCTTGCCCCCGCTTTTCAATTCTTCTCGGCCAACTTTAACGACGATCAGACTTTTTCTGCATCAACCGATCGCCGAAGACTAATCACCACAGATTTCGACGCCGGGGTATTGCTTTTATCTGCAACGCTTCGCAGCGGTACCAGTACATTAGTTTCCGGGAAGTAGGTCGCGGCGCACTGTCGCGGGATGCTGTAGGGCACTACCACAAAGCGACGCGCCACACGCTGCTCGCCCTCAAAATGGCTAATCAGATCGACCGGTTCACCTTCATTCAAACCAGCCTCGTTAATATCATCGCGATTGAGAAAGACGACCCGCCGGCCGTTGTAAACGCCCCGATAACGATCGTCCAGTCCGTAAACCGAAGTGTTGAACTGATCATGACTGCGGATCGTCATCATCAAATATTGACCAGGCTTCAGGTCATGACGCGGCAAAGGATGAACAGTGAAAACCGCGCGGCCGCTCGGCGTGTTGAAGATTCGCTCGCGCGGCGCACTCGGTAGATGAAATCCTCCGCGCTGCCGAACGCGTGCGTTGTAGTCATCAAAACCGGGCACGACTTTCGAGATGTGCTCGCGTATCAGATCGTAATCGGCGACGAGTGCTTGCCAATTGATATTGGAGCGATCGCCTAGTGTCGCGATTGCGAGTCGCGCGACGATGGACGGTTCGCTCAATAGTTGATCCGAAGCCGGTGGTAGAAAGCCGCGCGACGCCTGCACCACCGCCATGGAATTCTCAGTCGTCACAAATTGCGGGCCGGATGCTTGCAGGTCAATCTCGGTGCGTCCGAGGCACGGCAGGATTAGAGCCTGTTCACCGGTAATCAAATGTGCACGATTGAGTTTCGTCGAAACCTGCACAGTCAAACTGCAGCGGCGCAACGCCTCAGCCGTGTACTCGGTATCCGGAGTCGCTGAAAGAAAATTTCCGCCGAGCGCAAAGAATACACGTGCCTTACGCTCATGCATGGCTTCGATTGCCTTAACCGTGTCGTAACCATGACGGCGGGGCGGTTCAAAACTAAATTCACTTCCCAGATTGTTGAGAAAAGCATCCGTGGGTCGCTCCCATATTCCCATAGTGCGATCGCCCTGCACGTTGCTGTGACCACGCACTGGACAAAAGCCGGCGCCAGGTTTTCCTACCTGACCTCGCAGCAACATCAGGTTCACAATTTCCTGAATGTTGGCAACCGCGTTTTTGTGTTGAGTCAGTCCCATGGCCCAGCAAAAGATGGTGCGCTTCGACTCAATAAAAATCGATGCAGCCTCCTGGATTTGTTCACGCAAAATGCCTGATTCCTTGACGATCTCTTCCCAGGAAACGCTCTTGATTGCGATGGCTAGCGTATCGAAGCCGCTCGTGTGGTTGTCGATGAACTCGTGATCCAACACGTTGCCCCGGCGCTCTTCTGCTTCGAGTACAGCCTTGATAATTCCCTGTAGCAAAGCCACGTCGCCGTTGATCCGCACCTGCAGAAAGAGATCGGCCAACGTCGTGCCTTTGCCCAGCAAACCCAAAACATCCTGCGGATGTTTGAAGCGCGTCATGCCAACTTCAGGCATGGGATTAATGTGCACCAGCTTGCAGCCATTGTGTTTTGCTTTCTGCAGCGCCGTGAGCATGCGCGGGTGGTTGGTGCCGGGATTCTGTCCGATGACAAAGATCGCCTGGGCAAGATTGAAGTCTTCCAGTGTGACCGTGCCTTTGCCGACGCCAAGTGTTTCTCCGAGCGCGGAGCCACTCGATTCGTGGCACATGTTTGAGCAGTCTGGAAGATTATTTGTGCCAAACAGTCTGACGAACAGTTGATAAAGAAAAGCGGCTTCATTACTGGTACGCCCGGACGTGTAGAAGATCGCTTCATCGGGATTAGCCAACGACGTCAACTCGTCCGCGATCAGCGCAAATGCTGCGTCCCAGTCGATGGCTTCGTAATTAGTAGCGCCGCGGCGAAGCACGAGCGGATGCGTAATGCGGCCTTGTTTCCCCAACCAGTGATCGGATTGTGCCGCGAGATCGGCAACGCTCCACTGACGAAAAAACTCGGGCGGCACGCGTTTGGTTGTGGCTTCATCGGCGACATGCTTCGCGCCTTCTTCGCAAAACTCCGCGTGCGATCGCTCGTTGTCCGGCTCGGGCCAGGCACAACCCGGACAGTCGAACCCGCCCATCTGGTTGAGTTTCATGAGCGTGCGGACGCCTCGCGAGACGCCCATCTCTTCCCAGGTCGCTTTCGCGGTGGCAATGATCGAGCCAATGCCTCCAGCCACTTTGCTGAGCGGCTCGATCTGCACGAGCGACGATTCTTCAGGCGATTGGGCGCTGGGAACCGATGCTTTGATTTCCGGCTTCGACATGACTAAAAGTTTTAAGTGACTACTTGATTCTAGTGGACGAACAAGCATGGTTCAACATAGCGCCCGACGTTGGAATTTTTTCCATCCCCTTCCCTTTGGGAAGGGGAAAGAGGGGAAGGGTCTAGCGACAAGCCTCTAAGCCCCCTTCCCTCTCCCAAAGGGAGAGGGTAAATTTTACCGCCACCACTAAGCCACGCTTTGATGCTCATGGTTTTATCCGGAGCAACAATCCATAAAAGTTGACTTGCCTGTCCGTTTAGCTTAAAAACTTTTCCTCTTCGAAACTAATTCCAGACATCGACTTATTAAATGAGGGAAACCGAATGACCCGCTCAATGTTTCGCTGCCTCTTAACCTTCTTTGTAGCGTTTCTTGCGTGCGTCGCTGTCAGCGCCCAGAAACCCGCACGTGATCCAAACCAACCGATCGATGAGGCTTACACCAGGAAAATTCGCGAATACACAACCGAGCCGTTCTTCAACTCGCCGTTGACAGACTACTTGCCGGCTTCTTCAACCGTTCCCAATCCGAAGTCTGTGCTCGGAGACGTCGCCGGCGCACCCGGCAAGTTGCCGTATTCGGAAGAGATTTATCGCTACATGCGCATGCTGGAGAAGGCAAGCCCGCGCGTTAAGGTCTATTCGATTGGCACGACGGAAGAGGGCCGCGAGATGATTGCAGTGGCGGTTGCTTCCGAACAATTGTTGGCGCGTCTGGATGAAAACCGCGCCCGGCTCGCGAAGCTCGCTGACCCGCGCACGATTAATCTGAACGATGACGAGGCTGATAAGCTGGTCGACGCTTCCTTTCCCATCTACTACATAACTGGAACAATTCATTCCCCCGAGACCGGCTCACCCACCGCGTTGATGGAGCTGGCCTATCGTCTGGCCGTTGACGATAGTGCCTACGTCAAGTCAATTCGAGACAACGTAGTCACGTTGATCACACCTGTCGTAGAGGTCGACGGGCGCGATCGCATGGTTGATGTTTACAACTGGCATCTGGCCCATCCCAAAGAAAACTACCCGTCGTTAATTTACTGGGGCCATTACGTGGCTCACGATAACAACCGCGATGCGATCGGCCTCTCGCTGAAGCTGACGCGCAACGTGCTCAACACGTTCATCGGTTGGAAAGCGCAGGTGCTTCATGACCTGCACGAATCAGTTCCCTATCTTTACGACAACACGGTTGGCGACGGACCCTACAACGCCTGGCTCGATCCAATTGTGACCGATGAGTGGCAATTAATTGGCTGGAACAACGTGTCAGAGATGACTAAGTTTGGCATGCCCGGCGTTTTTGCTCATGGAAACTTCGACACCTGGTCGCCCGGCTATTTGATGTTTATCGCCGCGACCCATAACGGCATCAGCCGTCTCTACGAAACTTTTGGCAACGCCGGCGCGGATACCGTCGAGCGCACGCTCTCGCCGAATCAGTACCACCGCACCTGGTATCGTCAGAATCCACCGCTGCCGAAAACGAAATGGTCCCAGCGCAACAACAACAATTATCAGCAGACGGCGCTATTAACGACGCTCCAATATTTCGGCGCCAACAGCAAGCTCTTCCTTAAGAATTTTTATTTGAAGAGTAAGCGTTCGGTGTTGAAACCGAAGAACGAAGGGCCTGCCGCCTACGTTTTGCCGGGCGATGACCCGCGACCGGGGAACCAGGCGGAATTGCTGAGGACGATGCAAGCGCAAGGCGCTGAGATTCATCGCGCAACCGCGTCTTTCACGGTCTCGGTGAAAAAGGACATGGCCGGCGTCGCGAGGAAGTCGGAACCGGGAGCCGCAGCCACTCCGTCACCTTCTCCAAAATCACAGCCGTCCGTAGAACCAGGCGCGTCCGTAACTCCAACGCCAACACCTTCAACTGCGAAGTCGACGAATGTTCCGCGCACGTTTCCCGCCGGCAGCTACATCATCCGCATGGATCAGCCATACAGCCGCATCGTGGATGCGCTACTGGATTATCAATACTGGGCGCCAAACGATCCGCAGACTGATGTTTACGACGATACCGCCTGGACCATGGGTGAGCTCGCAAATGTTGGAGTTTTTAGAGTAGTTGATCCAAAAGTACTGAGCGCTCCAATGGAGCGTGTGAATGGAGACGTTCGCTCTCCGGGCGCGGTAACCGGAACGGGTTCGGTTTATCTCGTCAATCACAATGCCGACAACACCCTCGTCACCTTGCGCTATCGCTTGAAAGACGCCGATGTCGCGGCGGCTGAAGAGCCGTTTGAAGCTGCCGGCCAAAAGTTTAACCGCGGCTCGTTCATCATTCGCAAAGCGTCATTAGACGACCTGAATCGGCTGGGCGGTGAACTCGGAATCAGAATCTACGCTGTTGCCGAGCCGCCGACCGTAAAGACACACTCGATTAAAGCGGCGCGAGTCGCGTTAATGCACACCTGGATCGACACACAGAACGAGGGCTGGTGGCGGCTTGCGTTCGATCATCTGCAAATGCCCTATGCCTACATCAGCACGCAGGACGTCGCGCGCGACGACAAACTGAAGTCGAAATATGACGTGATCATCTTCGCACCTGTCGGCGCGCCACCGGCCGCGATAGTTAACGGCTTGCCGATGTATGGAAACCCGTTGCCCTGGAAAACGACTTCGCTTACG
>DASZDU010000112.1:0-49363 GCA_035941655.1 Pyrinomonadaceae bacterium
TGGTCTTGCCGCAGCCCGATTCGCCGAGGAGAACCAGCGTTTCACCTTCGTGGACCTTAAAACTGAGATGTGAAATTATCGGCGTAGTAGCTGCGACGTGAGAAAAACTGACATCACGAAATTCGACCAGCGGATTGTTGAGGGACTCGGACATTTAAAGTGATGAACAACAAACAGGAGAGCGGGACCAAGGCGGGCATGCCCCCGCTGATCGAGTCTTCTCAAACCGCTAACAAGAGATTACTACTGAACTGTTGTTTTTCATCCAGCCACGTGCGCGCACGTGTGAATCCGGTTTCATCGGCCAGGCTGGCGATGTCTGAAAGATCATACTTGTAAGAGTTCTCAGTATGAATCTGCTCACCCGCCGCGAATTGAACTGTCATCTCCAACTGGCTGATCGTAACGGTTTGCTCGCGGGTACTTTCAATGTAGATCTCAACGCGGCCTGCAGTTTCATTATAAAAGGCGTGGTGCTGGAAGGCGCGCAAATCGAAGTTGCCACCGAGTTCGCGATTGATGCGTGCCAGCACATTTAGGTTGAATGCCGCAGTCACGCCGAGCGCATCGTTGTATGCAGCTTCAAGCACACTCTTCTCTTTCTTTAAGTCCGCGCCCAGCAGTAATGCATCGTCCTCGTGCAACACTTGTCGCAAAGCGCGCAGAAATTTGAGCGCTTCCTCAGGATCAAAGTTACTGATATTCGAGCCGAGGAAGAGCGCAAGCGTGCGGCTTCGCTGTGTCTTTCTCAGCTCCGCCAGACCGGCAAAGTAGTCAGCAGCATACGCTTCAATTTCCAGTTGCGGGTACGACTGAAGCAGTATCCGCGAACTGCTGTCGAGTGCCGTTGCCGAGATATCGACCGGGATAAACCGCAACTGCTCTTGCTTTCGTAACAAAGCTTCAATGATCAGGCGAGTCTTCGAGGCACTGCCGCTTCCCATCTCGAGCAGAGTAGTATTCCCGTCCAGCGAAGAAACTATTTCATCGGCGTAACGTTCGAGGATTTCGTTTTCCGCGCGTGTGAGGTAATACTCCGGCAGCAAACAGATCGCCTCAAAGAGTTGTGAACCGAGTTGGTCGTAAAAATATTTAGGTAGAAATCGCTTCGGCTGCGTCGACAGACCGCGACGCACGTCCTCGGCAAGTCCTGTGCGGGGATCGCGCTTGACCAGGTTATGAATGACGAACTTCTCTTCGCCTATTTTAGCTAGTTGAGTTTCTAACACATAACTCCCCCTGGTATCACCAGTGCCCCGCTTCGTGCATGAGGATGCACGGAAGCTTAGTTACCTCTGACTGGGTCTGGGTATGATAGCGGATCAACCTCGATTAGCAACTGCCCTCCCGGCCAAATCCTCGCAAATCGAAGGTTGATTGCTTGTCATCCCGATGACTACGTGATAGCTTTTGCGCTCAATTCGCGAGTACCGTTTTAGAGCTTCGGCCGAGACGGATTGCTTGGTAATTTAACCTCGCGGTTTAATGAATTGGCGGCCATACAGCCGCCCTCGCTCCGGGTGTTCCTAAGTTGTCTCCTCGATTTACGGCATTCACCCTTATTCTCGAAAACTCATTTTCCAACTTCGCTAGTATGAATAGAAACGAAGTTAAGTAGATCGACTAACGTCGGTCTCTCGTCGTCAGGCCAGAACGTTACAACCTCAAGAATAAATATGCACCCCTCTATTCCCCGATTTACCCGAAGTCTGAAGCTTATCGGCGCCTCGCTTGCTTTCCTTATGACTGTGGCGGCGTTTTTGCTCCCAGCCGCCGACGCCAGGATGAACGACAGAGATCGAGCATCAACCATGAGTGTTGGAGGGCGAGCCGCGTCAGCCAGCTTAAGCTTTAACCATTCACAGATCTCTGATGCCCCCGGCGCGTACTCGGATTCGCCTGACAGTCCGGCCGCCGCTTACGTTGTAAACGACAACGGCGATGCCGCCGATATTAATCTCGGCAACGGCAGTTGCGATACCAATGCCGCCCCGGGTGACCAATGCACGTTGCGCGCGGCAATTCAGGAAGCTAATGCTATCTTCAGCAACGATACGATTACATTTAGTCTTCCACCCAGCAGCACGATAACTCTCAACGCAGCACTACCAGAAATTTTCGGCAATCTCACCATCACCGGTCCTGGCTCAACTCAACTGACTGTAATGCGTAGCACTGCTGGTGGAACGCCCGACTTCCGCATCTTTACGGCTAATAACGTAATCACAAATTTTTCCGGACTGACGATTACAAACGGCAAAACGCAGGACGGCGTCGGCAGTGAGACAATCGCGCCCGGAGGTGGCATCTCGCAGATCGGTGGTGCAATGACCTTGACGGATGTGGGGATTATCGGAAACAGGACCGGCAACGGCGGAAACATCACCTCCGGTTTCCAAACCGGATTTGGGGGCTTCGGGGGCGGGATCAACTCTACCGGTACGCTGACGCTGACAAACTGCGTCGTCAGTAATAACAGCACCGGAAACGGTGGCTCGAATACCAGTTCGGGCAGTTCTACTGGGGGATGGGGCGGCTTCGGGGGCGGGATTAACACTACCGGAACGCTGACGATGACGAACTCCGTCATCAGCAACAACACCACTGGAAACGGTGGCCCAGGTGGCTCGGGTGGTTCAGGCGGTCGCGGTGCCGGAATCTTCATCGGCTCGGGAACACTGGTGCTCAATAGCGTCACGATCACGGCAAATCACACTGGAAACAGCGGCGGACCGAGCGGTGGTAACAGTGGTTATGGTGGCGGCATCTTCAGCGACAGTTCGAACACGTCGTTAAGCATGACCAGCGTCACGATTACCAACAACACAACCGGCAATAACACGACAACAGGCAGCGTCGGAGGAGGCGCCGGAATCTACATTCTCGGTGGGACCGCTACCTTGACGAACAGTTCCGTGAGCAATAATCACAACGGCAACGCCGCAGGTGGTTTCGGCGGTGGCGGTAACGGCGGCGGTATCTTCAACAACGGCACGTTTACCATTACGAACAGCCTCATCAGTGGCAACACGACTGGCAATGGTACTTTCGGTGGTGATGGCAATGTGGGCGGCGGCATTTCAAACAACTTCATCCTTACGATGATTAATACCACGGTCAGCGGCAACAGCACGGGTTTCGGCACAAGTCGCGGCGGCGGCATTTACAGTGGCGGGACAGTCTCCTTGATCAACTGCACGATAATCGCGAACGTGGCAAACGACAATATTGGCAACGGACTCGTTGGGGCTGGCCCCACTAATCTCAGGAACACAATCATTGCGCGTAATGGCGCCAACCCCGATAGCCCCGATCTGAATCCCGGGTTTTTCAATAATGCGTTCACTTCCCAGGGTCACAACTTCATCGGCAACGCGGATGGCGTCAACGGTTTTACTAATGGCGTCAACGGCGATCAGGTAGGGACGGGCGCTGCGCCCCTCAACCCGCTGCTCGGTCCCTTAACCGACAACGGTGGACCAACCCTGACCCATCCGCCGCTTGACGGCAGCCCAGTGCTTGACACCGGAGACGACTGCGTTGCGACGCCCACGCACTGTGGCGACTCAAACATTCCGCAACTCACAACTGATCAGCGAGGCGCAGGCTTCAATCGTATCGTTGACGGCCCTGACGCAGACACAACGGCCACAGTTGACATTGGCGCCTACGAAAGGCAAACCACCTTTCCCAACCTGGTGGATATAAGCGGTAACGAAGACACGACGGTTCTGGTCGCGTTCGAGCTGCTCGACAGTGGCTCGATTACGTCTGTAACCGCGACCTCGAGTAATACCACGCTGGTTCCTAACAATCCGGCCAACATCAACGTGAGTGGAAGCGGCGCCAACCGAATTATCACGATCACTCCGGTCGCCAATCTTTCCGGGAGCACAGACATCACGGTCACAGTCAACCGTACCGGCGGCGTTGAGACCAAAACCTTCACCTTAACGATTAATCCGGTTAATGATGCGCCTTCGTTTACCAAGGGCGCCGATCAATCGGTGAATGAGAACTCCGCAGCCCAAACCGTCAACAATTGGGCGACCAACATTTCGGCAGGTCCCGCTGATGAGTCGGGACAGACCCTTACCTTTCAGATCAGCAACAATAACCCCGGACTGTTTTCTGTTGCTCCCGCGATCAGTTCAACCGGTACGCTTACGTTCACCCCGGCTCCGGGTGTCAGCGGTACGGCCTTGATTTCAGTGGCCCTTAAGGACAACGGCGGCACCGCAAACGGCGGAAACGACACCTCTGCCACTCAGACTTTCAATATCAACGTGTTGGAGGGAGGACTCCTCCAATTCAATTCGTCCTCCTATTCGGTTAACGAAAGCACGCCCAGCGTGGTCATCACAGTTTCAAGATCCTTCGGTTCCGCCGGCGAAGCACGAGTCGATTATTCGACCACCGATGGCTCAGCCATTGCCGGTACTGATTACACCGCAACTTCCGGAACCTTGATCTTTCCAGATGGTGTTACCTCGCAAACGTTCAGCGTACCGATTCTTAATGACGCGCTGGACGAAACTACCGAAGTGATTGGCTTGCATTTAACGAATGCCGCGGGCACGGGCACCATCGGTGTCCCCGGGGATTCTCAACTGTTAATCATTGATGACGATCCACAGCCCAGTCTTAGGATCAACGACGTGTCGGTGATTGAAGGCGACAGCGGGACCGTCAATGCAGAGTTCACCGTAACACTTTCGGCGGCCAGCTCATTTACCGTCATGGTGAATTATGTCACTGTCGATAGCTCGGCCACTGCGGCGTCTGACTTCCAGTTCAACATAGGCCAAGTCGTTTTCAATCCCGGGGACGTCAGTAAAACCATCACGATTGTCGTCAACGGCGATACTGTTCCGGAGGTAAACGAGACATTCCTGGTTAACCTAAGCAATCCCAGTTCAGCCTTTATTGCAGACAGTCAGGGAATCGGCACCATACTCAGCGACGACGCAGCCGGCGGTACCTTTTCCTTCAGTCAACTGAACAACAATACGTTTGAGAGTGCCGGGTTTGCCACAATCGTCGTCAATCGCGCCGGCAATACTTCCGCAGCCGCTAATGTGAATTATGCAACTACGGACGGCGCCGCCGTGCTCGCGCCCTGTTCGACGACGAATGGTTTTGCTTCCTCTCGCTGCGATTTCACCACCGCTATCGGAACTCTACGATTCGCAGCCGGCGAGACTTCCAAAAGTTTCGTGGTTCTGATTAGTCAGGACAATTTTGTCGAGGGCCCCGAAACGCTTACGATCACACTTTCAAATCCGACCGGAGGCGCTGTGTTCGGCGCACCGACCTCAACGATTTCCGCCAGCCTGACAATCTTCGACGATGCTACTGAACCAACGACCAACCCGATCGATGACGCTGAGGTTTTTGTCCGACAGCACTACCACGACTTTCTGAACCGAGAACCAGATGCTGCAGGTTTGGCATTTTGGACCGATCAAATTGTTTCCTGTGGAGCGGACGTGGCGTGTGTCGAGATCAAACGAATTAACGTATCGGCGGCGTTTTTCCTCTCCATTGAATTCCAGGAGACTGGCTATCTCGTGGAGCGTGTATACAAGGTTTCTTATGGAGACGCGCTTGGTACTTCAACGCTGGACGGAACTCATCAGTTCCCGGTGCCGGTGATACGCCTTAACGAGTTTCTCGCGGACTCCCAGGAAATCTCTTTGGGCGTCATTGTTGGAGAGCCCGGCTGGGAATTGCAAGTGGAGACTAACAAGCAGTTTTTCTTTGATAGATTTGTACAGCGTTCACGCTTCACCACCGCCTTTCCCACTACGATGACTGCCAGTCAATTTGTTGACAAGCTGAACCTGAATGCAGGCGGCGTGTTATTACCGCAGGAACGGATCGACTTGATCAATGAACTTTCAACCGGAGCGAAGACGCGTGCGCAGGTAGTGCGTATCATCGCGCAAGATTCAGATTTGGCGATCACCGAAAGGAATCGCGCCTTTGTGCTAATGCAATACTTCGGTTACCTGCGACGAAATCCTAACGACACCCCGGATTCGAACCACACCGGTTATGAATATTGGTTGAATAAGTTGAATCAGTTTGGCGGTAACTTCGTCAACGCCGAAATGGTCAAGGCGTTCCTTGACTCTTTTGAGTACCGGAAGCGCTTCGCGCCATAAGCAAACTGTTAGTTTGCGATGGTGAGTGGCATTCAATGCGCCCGCAAACTATCAGTTTGCGTTACAGAAAACCAAAGATTAGGGAATTACTTAAATTCTTCCTCACTTGACCCTTGGCGTTTAGCTCGGGCAAGATCAGACCCTATGTTTTACCTGAAGTCCCCCGCGGCTGAGCCCGGCCGCAGAAAATCTCAACAGAGAAAGTTCGTTCTAAGCGGTGTGCTGCTGCTGCTGGCGGCGTTTGCTCTGGTCGGCCCGGCGAGTGCGCAGGCCTATCGGCATGAACTCGAAACGGGCGACAAGGTTTCGCTGAAAGTGAAAAGCCGTAGCGGCAGAGTGAGCGTAATAGCTCAGGACGAGCAGCTCAAGAAAGTCACAATTGAAGCGACCTCAAACGGTTCGCCAGTTGATGCAACCGACGTCCCTGCTGTTGTTAAGGGCAACAACATCGACATTGACGTGAAAGACCGCCGCGATAACAACCGCATCGATCTCATCGTGCGCATTCCTTCCCGCTCGCGTGTGACGGTGGAAGGTGAAGCCGGCTCAGTAGACATTGTCGGAAATGTGGAGTCGGCTGAAGTCAGTACGAATACGGGAACGATTCATGCTGATGTGCCGCTTGAAGCGGTGAAGTTTGAGTTTATCTGGAGCGCGAGCAAACCGCGGTTTCTCAGTGACGTCGAGCTGCCAAAAATCAAGGAACGCGCGGCCGGCGTCTTTGCGATTTCCGGCAAGCTGGGTGAAAAGAAGCCGGCTAAAGAAGAGCGAGTGCAGCTGAACTTTTTGACGCAACGCGGAGTGGTTTTGTTGAACGTCGATCCGGCCATGGTGCCTACGGATCTAAAAGAACGACCACTGACCGAGGCCGCGCGCGCAATTGTTCGCAGCGGTGATAGCCAGCTTATCGACTCTATCCGTAAAGTTTCGCCAAAGCTGTTTGGCGATTACGCCAAAACGTTGCCGCCGCCGGAGAAAGAACCCACCCTCGTGCGCCGCTCGGCTCCGGGTCAGTTTGTTAGTGCTTCGTCGCCACAGTTTCTACGCTTCAATGCCAGCGTCACGGATCGCAACGGCCGCGCGATTGGCGGCATGAAGGAATCCGACTTCACGGTATATGAGAACGGCGTGCAGCGTGAGGTGGCGAAAGTTGTGCCCACCACTGAGCCTTTTAATCTGGTGCTATTGCTTGACGTTTCCGGAAGCGTGGAAGAACGAATTGAATTTATTCGCAAAGCCGCGCGCGATTTTTTGCGCACGGCAAGCCGCCAGGATCGCATTGCCATCATCAGTTTTCGGGATGACATCCAGGTGATCTCGGATTTCAGCACTGACCGGACCATGCTCTCGCGCAAACTCGACGAGATCGACGCCGGTGGCGGCACAGCGCTTTACGACGCGCTTGGCTACGTTTTGGCGGACACTGTAAAGAAACTTCGCGGCGAAAGGACTGCGGTTGTCATTCTCTCAGACGGCGATGACAACAAATCGTTTGTGCCCTTCCCGGCTATACTGGAAGCGATCACCGAGTCGGGTGCCTTAATTTATCCGCTCTACGTGCCTTCGGGTTTGATTCCCGAGGCCAGTGTTCCCAAACCCGAAGTGACGATTGATCCGCTGCGCACGCGATACCTGACGCTCACCACGCGCGCTCACGAAGAAGGGCAAAAACTCGCTCAGGTTTCCGGCGGCGTCTATTACCCGATCCGCCATCTTGAGGAGCTGCAGCGCGCTTACGATGACGTCGTTCTACAACTCCGCACTGCTTATACGATCACCTATGCTTCCAACGTGAATCCTTCCGGGAATCCGAGAGTGCGCGTCCGCGCAAACCGCGAGGGCGCCTCCGTTCGCTTGAGTCCGGTGGTTGGCGTGGCCATGCCCTAAACACGACCATTCTCGAGGCTGCCGTTGGTTTACTTTTCATCCTTCATCATTCATCCTTCATCCTTTAAATGTCTCAACCACTATTCGCATCTCTGTTCGACGAAAACGAGCGGCGGCCGCTGACCGTCACCGAGCTGACTGAGTCGGTGCGCAAAGCGATTGAGGCGCGCTTCAGCACGGTTTGGGTGGAGGGCGAGATCTCAAACTTCAAAGCGCATTCTTCAGGTCACTGGTATTTCACGATCAAAGATGAAGGCGCTCAGCTGCGAGCAAAATGCTTTCGCTCGGCAAACAGCCGCATCCGCTTTCGCCCAAAGGACGGGTTGAATGTACGTGCCAGAGGCCGTCTGACCGTCTACGAGGCGCGCGGCGAGTATGAATTAATTGTCGAGGCGCTGGATCCTGTTGGCGCGGGCGCGCTCCAGATTGCCTTTGAGCAGTTGCGCGATCGGCTCCAGGCTGAAGGTCTGTTTGCGGCGGAGCGGAAGCGACCGCTTCCGGTGTTTCCCGGACGTGTTGGCGTTGTCACCTCACCAACCGGCGCGGCTATTCGAGATATTCTTAACGTCATCTCGCGACGTACCCAGACAGTCCATATTCTGTTTTCCCCGGCGCGCGTGCAGGGCGAGGCAGCGGGCAGCGATATTGCGCGCGCCATCAAGTTACTTAACGACTATCACAAACGAGCCGTAAGCGACGGGCGTACCAAGGATTTGGTGGACGTGTTGATCGTCGGTCGTGGCGGTGGCTCAACGGAAGACCTTTGGGCCTTTAACCAGGAAGAAGTCGCGCGCGCGATTTGCGCTTCGGTAATTCCGGTAATCTCAGCCGTTGGCCATGAAACAGATTTCACCATTGCCGATTTTGTAGCTGACCAAAGAGCGCCTACGCCGTCTGCCGCAGCCGAGCTTGTCGCCGCGCGCGAAGATCAGATTTGTTCCGCGCTGGCGCAGATGGAACATAGTTTGTCCCGATTGATGCGCTACAAAATCGTAACTGCGCGTACCCGGGTGCAGGAGCACGCTCTTTCCCAGGCATTCGACGAAGTGCGCGGCAGATTGCGAGCGGCAGCCGCCGTAACAAATTCCGCCAGACACCGACTCGAAATTTTGATTAGTCAGACAGTGCGCGGCGCGCAGCTTCGTAACGACGCGCTGAGTGGCAGCCTGGCTCCAGCGCACTTGCGCGCGCGTTTCGCGGAAGCCCAGGTGCGTTTTGATTCGGCGTATACTAGCTGCAATATTGCTATCGAACAGCAGCTTGAAGAAGCCCGAAACCGCCTGGGTCTGGCAGCCGCATCGCTCGACGCGCTCTCGCCTTTGGCTGTGCTGCAGCGTGGGTTCGCGGTCGTGCAAGCCCAGGATGGCCGTCTCTTGCGCGACGCCAAACAGATTGCTGTCGGCGATTCGATAAAGGTTCGCCTGGCCCGTGGAAAACTTGGCGCGCGCGTCGAGAGTGTCGAAAAGAATTGACGACGGTCTTCTCTGTGCTTCCTCCGTGTTCTCTGTATCTCTGTGGAAGGCAATTTCAAAGAGACTCAACCACAGAGACACAGAGAACACGGAGGTTACACAGAGTTCAGATGATTATCGCAGAGAGAGGTCTTGATGAAGGAAGACAACGAAAAGCCCAAAAGTTTTGAAGCATCGCTCGAGGCGCTGGAACAGATAGTCCATCAACTTGAGAACGGCGACCTGCCGCTGGAAAAGAGCTTGGAATTGTTTGAGGATGGCATTCGTCTTTCTCGACAGTGTCAGGAGCGTCTTAACCAGGCCGAACGCCGCATTGAAATCCTGCTTCGAGATACCCAGGGCCGGCCGGCTGTCAGTGCCTTTGAAGCAGCCCAGTCAATCTCTGATAACGGTCCCACCGATTAATGAATACCTCTTCTGAAATAGCGTCCGCCGAAATTGTGCCTGCAACAGCTGATGATGAGTTGCAGCAGTTCGCCGTCCGCGCTCGCACCTCCATAGATGCGGCGCTCGATCGCATACTCCCCAGCGAGTCAGTTGCCGCCGCAAAAGTACACGCGGCTATCCGCTGGAGCGTCTTTGCCGGCGGCAAACGCTTCCGTCCGATGCTGTTGCTCGCAGTTGGTGAAGCTTTCGGCGCTGCGCAGGAAACGCTGATGCGAACGGCTTGCGCGCTGGAAATGATTCACACCTATTCGTTGATCCACGACGATCTGCCATCGATGGATAACGATGATCTCAGGCGGGGCCGTGCCACCTGTCATATTCAATTCGGCGAGGCGACTGCCATCCTGGCAGGCGACGCTCTTCAGACACTCGCTTTTCAGACAATTGCGGAAGATGAAACCCTCGCTTCTGCGAAGCGGGTTCGCCTGATTTCGGAAATCGCGGAGGCGTCTGGCACACCTGCCGGAATGGTGGCCGGACAGGCGTACGATCTCGAAGCCGAATCGCGCGATGTTTCGCCCGGCGAGTTGGAACAAATTCACCGCTTGAAAACCGGCGCCTTGATCATTGCCGCCGCCAGGTGCGGAGCCATCATCGCCGACGCATCCGAAAGTGAACTCGCCGCTGTCACTAACTATGCGGCGCAGCTGGGTCTGTTATTTCAGATCACCGACGATCTCCTGGATATAACCGCGACCGCCGAGGCTATTGGCAAAACACCCGGCAAGGATTCGCGTTCAAAAAAAGCGACCTATCCAGCGCTATATGGAATGGAAGTTACGCGCGAGCACCTGGCGCAGGCTCATCAGACCGCTTGCGCGTCGCTTGAGAATCTGAATCGACCAACGGACCTGCTGCATGCCATTGCCGATTTTATTATGCGTCGGGAAGCTTAGGTTTTGAGTTGCGGAACTGCGGCTTTGCCGCCGCGCACCCGGTTAGTGAGCGTAACGCCGATGAAGCACAAGATCGCATCTATCCTTTCCCTGATTAGCCTGGTCGCGTCAGCCGCTCTTTTTGCGGCGTGTCAAAAATCGACTAAGACGCCAATAACCTTTGACGCGTCCCAACATCGCAGTGAAATTGAGAAGTGGCAAAGCGATCGTGCCGCTAGTTTGAGGAAAGAAGATGGCTGGCTAACACTCGTTGGTCTCATTTGGCTAAACGAAGGCGAAAATAAATTTGGCAGTGATCCAAAGAACGCCGTCGTTTTGCCCAGGGACAAAGCGCCCGCGATTGCCGGATCGTTGGTGCTGGAGCAAGGTAAGGTGCGTTTGGCAGCGCGCCGGGGCGTGCAAATTACGGCAGATGGCAAACCGGCAGAGGCACTCGATCTCAGAGATGACAATAACGACGCAGGTCCAACGATTTTGAAACTTGGTTCGTTGCTCATCAATGTCGTCAAACGTGGCGAACGAATTGGCGTGAGGGTTAAAGACACCGAAAGCCAAACGCGTCGGGAGTTCAAGGGCCTGGAGTATTTTCCGATTGATCCGAAGTGGCGAGTCGAAGCGCGCTTCGAGCCTTACCAACCTGCGAAAATGATTCCGATTACAAATGTGCTTGGCATGACTGATGATGAGACTTCACCGGGTGCGTTCGCGTTTGATGTGGACGGCAAAACCTACCGGATTGATCCGATACTCGAAAAAGGCGAGACCGATTGGTTTGTGATGATCGCCGACGAAACTACGGGCAAAGAAACCTACGGTGCGGGGCGTTACCTTTACGTGACGCCGCCAGATGCCACGGGTAAGGTCGTGATCGACTTCAACAAGGCTTATAGTCCACCGTGTGCGTTTACAAACTACGCCACCTGCCCTTTACCACCGCGACAGAATCATCTTCCGCTTCGCATCGAAGCCGGCGAGAAGAACTACTCGGGAATAGTGCATTGAGGCAGCCTGAAAGGCTGCAAGATCGTAGCCCATCCGGGCTGCTTACCTCGACACCGCCCGAAATAATCAATGAACTGCTGACGGCAGCTCACCTGGTCATTGCCGCTTTCTTCTGCATTGCTTTCAGAGTGTCAGGGATGAACGAGGTGATCTGGTGAGTTTCCTCGTGCCCGTCGGCGAACGCCTGGTAGAGCGAGAAGTCAGGCAGAGACAGGCAGCTCAGCGGAGATTGAATGTTATAGCCCGTATCGATGCCGATGGCGCTATGTGAGATGTAAATACCATGACGACCAACGCGCCCGCGCAGAGGCAATAAAGGCGTCGGCGTATGTCCGAAAATGCAAGGCTTGCCGCGATAGTTTTTGTAAAACTCCATATCGCGCATCCAGAGCAACGCCTGGGGCGCCGTTTCGCTGGGATGCTTGGTGCGATCCAGGCCGGCATGAACGTAAATCGCGTAATCGTCTTCATGGTAGTAAGGCAGGGCGTGAAAAAATTCCAGATGCTCTGAGGGCACGCTGCTTTCAATCTCCCGACGCGCATCATCTAGATCCTGCTCTTTCGTGACCGTAAGGGTTTTGCCGGTGTACTGTTCAAAGGTACGTTCACCGCCGGTAACGGGCGTAATCCAAAGATTCGCGCTGCCTTCGATAAAATCCAAGAGCATCTGTTCATGGTTGCCGCGCAGGCAAAGCACACGCTCCTGATTATCGCGCTGAAGTTTCATCACCAGGTCAACGCAGCCCGGCGCATCAGGGCCGCGATCAATCAAGTCGCCCAAAAATACGAGCATGTCTGAAGCCTCATCGCGGGGAATCATCTCCAGCAATCTCTGAAGTTGTGCCCGACGGCCATGAACATCTCCGACAACAAAAGTTTTCATGCAGCAGTTCCCTCGCGTTCCTGAAGCGACGCTTTGACCCTTTGCATCATTTCTTTGAAACGTGGGTCGTTGTGCAAATCAGTCCAGTTAGGATCAGACTCAAACCAAAGATAGTTATCGTTGCCAAGGCTGATCGCCTTCTGCAGCCAATCCAGCGCGAGCACCTGGCGTCCCTGTAACAGATATGCCGACGCCAGCCAGTAGGCGATATCGTGATCAGCGGCGGCCGCAACTTTCACGCGCTGCGTCAATTGCTTGTTGGCGAGCTCGTGTTTGCCCTGCGCGCTCAGGCAGGTTGCCAGAATCGGACGGATGCCATCCATTTGCGGATGCCGCTCGAGCACGTCCTCAAGGATCCGGGTGGCCGCATCCACCTCACCTCGATAATACAGCACGCGCGCCTTAAATGTTTGGATTAGCGGATGGTCTGCTTCCAGCTCGGCGCCCTGATTGATCTCGTCCAACGCTTCTTCATAGCGTCCCTGGTACATAAAAATACGCGCGCGGTGAAAACTGGTAACTACGCGTTCGTTTGGATTCAGACGGACCATGCGATCGAAGCTTCGCAAGGCGCGCTCATAGTCCGCATCCAAACGAGCAAGATACCCGCGCGTAAAATGTACTCCAACGTCGTTTGGATACTCCTCGCGCAGCCGCTCGACCTCTTCGCGCGCCTTCGGTTTCTGTCCGTTGGTTATGTAGATGAACACCATGTGCATGCGCGCTTCCAGCAGCTTTGGATCTATGCGCAGCGCCTTATCAAATTCTGCCTGCGCCTTCTCGTAATCCTTTTCTTCGCCCAATCCTTTGAGCACGCGATTGATGTAACAGCTCCCCAACCCCGAATGCGCGAGAGCGAACTTAGGATCCAGGTCCGTAGCTCGTTCGAAGTGGCCAATCGCGGAATCGAGATCGGCTCGATCAATTGTGTGATAAATAAACTGGCCCATGCAGTGCCGGCCGCGCAGATACTCTTCGGAAGCCGCGGCGTCGGTTGTTGTCCCCTTTGCCAGATTAACTTTTTCGTCAGGGCTGAGTTCGATGCGCAGCCCGTCAACGATATGCTGCACGATGGTATCCTGCACGCCGATAATGTCGCTCGAGTCGGCATCGATGCGATCGCTCCAGAGAATTTCCCCGGTGCGCACGTCGAGCAATTGCACCGTAACGCGCAGATGGTCTTTTGCCCTCAGGAAGTTGGCGGTGAGAATCGCATCGACGCTTAACTCCCGGCCGACATCGCCAGGATCAAACTGCTGACCCTGGTATTTCACAATTACTGACGAAGGGCGCACCACCAGCGCGCGCACGCGTGCCAGTTCGGTAATTACCGCGTCAGCAAGCGAGAATTCATAGAACGCCGTTTCCGAATCGCCGCCCAAATTCTTGAAAGGCATTATCGCCACACTCTTGCGATCGCGGTCGCCAAACGTGGTTGGCGTTTCGTGTGCATCACGCGGTTCCGACACGCTGCGGCCGCGACTGGTCGACGAACCGCCCGAAGGTTCGCCGCCAGTGATGCTTTTAAACCAACGCTTTGCTTTCGCCATCGGCCCCTCGCCACTCAAGTGGCGCGGCGCAACCGGCAACCCGCTTTCGTCAATGATTACGCCGCCGGTTACCGCGAGATCACGTATGACGGCGCGAAGATCGTCGCGAAACTGAGATACCTGCTGATAACGATCGCGCGGATGCTTCTGCAGTGCCTTGTCAATTATCTGCTGCAATCGATCCGGTATGGGATCCGGCCTCACTTCGTTAATCGGCACGGGTTGTTCGTGCAATACTGCGTGTCTGACGTCGACTGCGGTCTTCCCTTTAAACGGCCAGGTCCCGGTAAGCATTTCGTAAAGCAACACGCCGGTGGAAAAAATGTCAGCGCGTGAATCGACACGATCGCCGCGCGCCTGCTCCGGAGCCGCGTAGGTCGCGGTGCCGTAGGGTATGCCCACCTCAGTCAGTTCGGTGTGATGAATTCCGGAAGTCCTCGCGGCATCAGCGTCGAGCAGTTTGGCGAGCCCGAAATCCAGCACCTTCGCCTGGCCCTTGCCGGTGACCATTACGTTGCCGGCCTTGATGTCGCGATGAATTATTCCCTGGGCATGCGCTGCGGCGAGCGCATCGGTAACCTGAACAGCGATCGAGAGAGCGCTTTCGAGTTGCAAAGGCCTGCCGTTGACTAACTGACGGACGTTGCGCCCAGGAATGTACTGCATCGCGATGAAGTGGATGCCGTTGATAACGTTAAGATCAAAAATTGTGCAGATGTTGGCGTGGTCCAGGGCTGAAGCCAGACGAGCCTCGCGTTCGAAGCGTTTCACGTTTGCTTCCTTGGCTACGAGTTCTTCAGGTAGGACTTTGATTACAACGGTACGGCCAAGTTTGGAATCAACCGCTTTATAGACTGTGCCCTGTCCGCCCGCACCGAGCTTCTCGAGAATCTTGTAATTCCCTAGTGTTGATCCAACCATTGAGGTTTTGTTGCTTACAGCTTATTTAACTCCCGATGGTGCTCTGACGCAACTGCTTGCGTACTCGTAAAACGTTTGTAAGGCTTTGGGAGGAGCATGATTTCCCAGCCACGGTCACGGCTTTACACCTCAAACGCTTTTCTCGTAAACTGATCTGCCCAAGCCTGCTGAATACCTCAGTAATAATCACTAAACTCAAGGAGAACTAAATGTCCCGCTGTTCGATACTCCTCCTCAAAGCCCTGTTCCTTGCCGTATGCCTTGTTCAACTGAATCATGGCCGTCTCATTAACGCTCAAATCCCCGTTGGGAAGCAGTCTTCGTCAAAATCAGTGACTAACGAAAAGGCGTCACTCGAGGCGTCGGCCCCGGACTATTCCCAGGAAGCGCTTATTCTTGAGCAAGTTAAATTGCAATATCGGTTCGAGAAAGACGGCACCGGGCAGCGCGACTTAAGCGTTCGTGTGCGCGTACAAAGCGAAGCAGGCCTCGAAAGATTCGGTCAGCTAATATTCCCCTATACCTCCGCCAACGAAAAGTTTGACGTGGATTTCATACGCGTCATAAAGCCGGATGGCGCAATCATTAATTTCGCAGCTGGCGATATGCAGGACCTGAGTATGCCGATCGCGCAACAAGCTCCCGTTTACACCGATCTCCGGCAGAAGCACGTAACGGTGCGTGGGTTGCGACCAGGTGACGTACTCGAGTATCACATTGTTTGGCACGTGCACACGCCGCTCGCCCAAAACAACTTCTGGCTGGAGCAGGATTTTTCCAACCGTGAATCTTTGATCACCCTCGACAACCGTCTCGAAGTCAACATCCCTCGCGAAAGCCATGTGAAACTGAAGACGGCGCCGGGCTTTGACCCGACTATTACCGAGCAGACGGATCGACGCATCTATACCTGGAAGTACACCAAGCTCAAACACGAAGACAAAGATGAAAAAGAGGAAGCAGCGAAGAAAAAAGAAGAAGAAGACGAGCCAAGCCTTCCGCATATCCAGATGACTACTTTTCAGGATTGGGGACAGGTGGGACAGTGGTACGCCAGCCTTGAACACGACCGCATCATTCCTGATGAAAAAATCCGCGCCAAAACTGCGGAACTAATACGGGGGCGCACCAGCGATAAAGATAAGGTCGAGGCACTTTATCAATATGTCGCCAGGAATTTCCGTTATGTAAGTCTTTCATTTGGCCAGGGGCGCTATCAGCCACACGCAGCGACTGACGTCTATGCAAACCAGTATGGCGATTGCAAAGACAAGCACACTTTGCTCTCGTCAATGCTGATCGCTGCCGGATTTCGCGCGTATCCCGCGCTAATGAATTCATCTCGAAAGATCGATGTCGATGTAGCGTCGCCGGGACAGTTTGACCACGTTATCACCGCAGTTCCGCTAGCTGGCGAAACCTTGTGGATGGATACGACTTCCGAGGTGGCTCCCTTCAGACTGATCGCGCCGCAGTTGCGCGATAAGAAGGCGCTGGTGATACCGGCAGAAGGTCCCGCCCGGCTGGAAACCACACCGCCTGCGCCTCCGTTTCTCTCGACGGAAGTCTTGCAGATGGAGGGCCAGGTTAATGAACTCGGCAAGTTGTCAGGTCACATGCACCTGGTGATGCGGGGCGATGCAGAAATGCTCTTTCGACTCATGTTTCGTCGAACGCCGAAGAACGACTGGAAAGACCTCCGTTACTACCTCGCACTGTTCAGCGGGATCCGTTCTCCGGAAGTCACGGAGATAAAACCCAGCGAGCCTGCGGCTTTTGAAAACCCTTTCGAGGTGGATTACGACTTCACCAGTGATGATTTTCTTGACTGGTCGAGCAGGAAAGCGAAGGTTTCAATTCCGCTTCCGTCCTTACGCCTGACCGGTGTGGCTGCGGACAAACAGGAGAGTTCTAAACCATTTCCACTGGGTGCACCAATTGATATTACCTATCGCATCAAACTAGCTCTGCCAACTCAGTATCAGGCGCGGCTGCCGTTGCCACTGACAGTAAGCCGCGACTATGCAGACTATAGTTCCACCTACAAAATGGAAGGCAATACGCTGATAGCGGAGCGAAGGCTTCGCTTGCGGCAGCATGAGTTGCCGGCGACGCGGGCCCAGGATTATCGCGCGTTCGTTGCTGCCGCGCGCGCGGACGAAGCGCAAACAATTTCACTGGAGACAAGTGTGGCCGGTACGCCGACAATACCGGAGTCAGTCAAAGTCGAGGATCTGATCCAGGCTGCCGAGGCGGCAGCGAAAAGCGAGAATTATCCGGTAGTTGAACAACTGCTCAAACGCGTCCTCGAAAAAGAGCCCAAACAAAAAGAGGTGCGCCGCCAACTCGCCTGGGCGCTGTTTGTGCAACGAAAGTTTGAGCCGGCAATTACGGCGCTGCGCGAGCAAACTGCCATCAATCCCTTCGACGATTATTCGTACAACCTGCTTGGTCGCATCTTTTGGCAACAACAGAATTATGCCGAAGCTGAAAAGTCGTTTCGGAAACAGATCGAGATAACTCCGTTGGACAAGTGGTCACACAGCAACCTCGGACAAATGCTGGTTGAGTGGCGTAAGTACAAGGAAGCAGTACCGGAATTAGAACAGGCAATTTCTCTGGACCCCGAACAAGAGTTCCTTTATGTAAGTTTGGGTCGCTCCTACCTCCATCTAGGCGAAACGGCGAAGGGAACGGAAGCTTTCGACAAAGCCGTGAAGCTTGCTCCGGGTCACCGCGTGTGGAACGACGTTGCCTACTTCATGGCGGAAGACAAGGTGCAACTCGACAAAGCTCAGCAGTATGCAGAGTCAGCCGTAACGGAAGTAGCCACAAATCTGCGAAACGTTGAATTGGACAATTTGACGATGGCTAACCTGCAGAACGTCGCCAGTCTGGGGGCGAGCTGGGACACGCTTGGCTGGGTTTATTTTCAGAAAGGAAATCTTGATATGGCGGAGAAATACATCACTGCCGCGTGGTTTTTGGGACAGCATAGCGAGGTCGGGTATCACCTGGGCCGGATATTGGAAAAGCGCGGCAAGACCGAAGAAGCCACCCGAATGTATGCGCTGGCAAGCATCGCTAATCGGTTAGTGCCGGAGGCGCGGGAAAGTTTGGATAGGTTGGCTGGAAAAGACAAAAGCGAAGCCCTCATGAAACTATCGCGGGAGCAACTCAACGCGGCCTACACGTTGAAGTTTGGCCCCCTACTCAAAAACGCGAAAGAGAACACGGAAGCCGAGTTCTACGTCGTTTTGACGCCGGGGCCATCAGGTAGTGCTCAGGTAGCTGAGGTCAAGTTCATTCGGGGCAATGAGAAACTGCGCTCGCAAGTCGAGGCACTGAAGAACGGCAAATATAACTTTGCCTTCCCCGATGAAACGAGGACCAGGGTGATTCGTCGAGGTACCCTTCTGTGTGAAACGGCAGGCAACTGCTCGTTTCTGATGCTGAGCCCGGAATATGTAATCTCAGTAAACTGAAAATTCAAGCCAGTCCGAAAGGGAAGGCCACGCTAAGCCCAGCCAAAGGCCCAGATTGTTTGACTAGTTTGAAATCCCCATTTGCCAAAGCATGTAAGCGTAGTCAAACGCGATCTCGTGAAGGAAATCGTAACGGCCGGACGAGCCGCCGTGACCTGCGCCCATGTTTACTTTCAGCAACAGCGGGTTCTTGTCGGTCTTCATGTCACGAAGGCGGGCCACCATTTTCGCGCCTTCCCAATAAGGGACCTGGCTATCGTTGAGCGAAACCTTCACCAGCATCGAGGGATAGTCTTTCGCGCCCACGTTGTCGTACGGCGAATATTTCTTCATGTAATCGTACGCCGCTTTTTCGTTGGGATTGCCCCACTCGATATATTCACTGGTGGTCAGCGGCAACGATGCGTCAAGCATGGTGTTTAGCACGTCGACGAAAGGCACCTGTGCAACCACCGCCTTGAACAAATCCGGACGCATGTTGACCACGGCGCCCATCAGCAATCCGCCGGCGCTGCCGCCCTGGATCACGAGCCGATCGCTCGAGGTGTATTTATTCTTCACCAGGTAGTCAGCGCTATCGATGAAGTCAGTAAAGGTATTCATCTTCTTCATCATGCGACCAGCTTCGCGCCATTCTTCGCCCAACTCGCCCCCGCCGCGAATATGCGCGATGACGTAAATCACACCGCGATCAAGCAGGCTCAGGCGGTTGGAATTAAACGTTGGCGCGATCGAGATCCCATATGATCCATAGCCGTAAAGCAGCAGCGGAGCCGAACCGTCGAGTTTAGTGCCATTGCGATAGACCACCGACAGCGGAATTTTTGTGCCATCAGTGGCGACGGCAAACAAGCGCTCGGATTTGTAATTGCTCTTGTTGAATCCGCCCGGAACTTCTGTTTCTTTCAGCAGCGTCGCCTTGCCCGTGTTCATGTCGTAGTCAAACACGGAACTTGGCGTTACCAGCGACTGATAGTTGTAACGGATTACGGGCGTTGTGAACTCGCGATTTTGCGCGAGGGAGGCTGCATAAACCGGCTCGGGAAAGCTGACCCGTTGCATCTTCTTATTCTTGAAGCTCATAAATTCGAGCTTTTGCAAGCCTTTTTCCCACTCAGACAAAACCAGGTGATCCGCAAAAAGATCGATGTCCTCTACTTTGATCTCCGGACGATGAGCGATGAGTTCCTTCCAATTTGCCTGCCCGGGAGCGCTGGCCGGCGCAGTAACAACGCGAAAGTTTTTTGCGCCTTTGTTCGTGCGAATGTAGAAAAGATCGCCGCGGTGATCGACGTCATATTCATGATTCGCCTCTCGAGCGCTGATCATCTTCAATTCGGTCAGTGGATGAGCGGCAGGCAGGTAGCGCCATTCCGTTGAAGTTTTACTTTCCGAACCGAGCAGGATCACCGCTTTGTCGCGGGAACGTCCGGCGCCGATGTCGAAGAGTTCGTCCTTCTCTTCAAATAGCAGGTCGGGGGGCCGGTTACTTCCCAGGGCATGGCGGAAAAACTTGTCGGATCGTTTGGTAACGGCATCTTCCGTAGTGAAGAAGATCGTTTGGTTGTCAGTGGCCCAAACCACATTTCCCACGCGTTCGAAAACTTCCGGCAAGGTTTGTCCGCTGCGGAGATCCTTGATCTGAAGTCTATATTGGCGGTAACCGGTGGTGTCGGTTGAGTAGGCCAGCAGGTTGCCATCGTCACTCGGCACAAACGCGCCGACACTAAAAAACTTGAGTCCCTTCGCCATCTCGTTCTGGTCAAGCACAATTTCTTCTGGGGCATCAAGGCTGCCCCGCTTGCGGCAGTTGATTTGATACTGCTTACCCTGCTCAGTGCGCGAATAATAAAAGTAGTTGCCCCAACGATAGGGCACGGTGACATCGGTTTCTTTGATGTGGCCGACCATTTCTTTGTAAAGCTTGGATTGCAATGCAGCGGTGGGCTTCATCACCGCCTCTGTATAAGCATTCTCAGCTTCCAGGTGCTTTATCACTTCCGGATTTGTTTTCTCACGCAGCCAGAAGTAATTGTCGGTCGTGGTGTAATCGTGGATCTTTGTCGTCTTAGTCTTCTTTTCAGTCATAGGTGCTTGCAGCGTATTCGCGTCAGAAGTGGATTGCGCGAAGGCAATCGTAGTGAGCGCCATAACAATCGCAGAAACTATCATTAGACGCGCAAGGGCGGTTTCTCTTCTCTTCATATTGGGCCTCTGTGCAGAATTTATGTGGAGCTCTTATCCAGGAAGGGAGACCAATTTTTTCGTGACGGCACACGGCCATCAATCGTGAACCGTTCAACCACGCGGGGGATCGCCCCAACCTGAGCCTTTGTATTTACCATTCTCAACAATGCAGGGCACGGTCGGATCGCCGCCGGAAAATCCAAACATCTCCGCGCGCCGCGCACGGTCGTTTTGCGCGTCGTAGTCAGTAAAGGGGATGCCCAACGAATCATAGTGATCGCGAGCTTGCTGACAATAAGGACATCCCGGTTTTGTATAAATAACGATAGACAACTAGTTCACCCTCCGTGTGCGGTTATTTTAGCAATGTAACTGCGAAGATGCGAAACGGGCCGAGAAAATGTCAGATAAACTTTAGTTGGTCGAGCGTTGAATGGACTCGAAGGTCGACAAGCTAAAGCTTATCGGACATTAAGCTGACCCAACACAACCCGCTACCGCGAGGTGGTACTGACTTCATGCCCACGCTATACTTTCGCGCATGAGCGAGCAGACCTGCGAGCCGGTGCAGCCGAGCACCATCGACAACGATTTGCTTGACCCTTTTGAGCGTCTGGTCAATATCGAAATTCTCGGCACGCCCGTCGAAGTTCCGGAAAAAAATCGCCTGCTACGATGTTTCCAGTTCCTCTCATTAAAGACAATTTCTTACGGAGATTTTTGTTGGAATGGCGAGTGTACAAACTGTCAGGTTTGGTATCACACGAACGGAGAATCTCAGCAAAACGATAAACCTGCCCTGGCCTGCCGCCTGGAAGTGATCGAAGGAATGCAAGTCACTTCCATGAGTCCTTTCATTAAACTCGACGGAATTACCAAGTGAAAGGGGGAAAGGGTAACGGGTAAAGGGTAAGGATTGTTGAAATAGCGCAAACACTTCCCCTTTACCCATTCCCCTTTTTAGTGCCTGCGCGCATCGCGCCGGTCTCGGCGAAAGTCACGACGGTCGCCGCGTAGATCGCGCCGATCCTGTCGCAACTCCTGCCGGTCGCCGCGCACTTCGCGTACATCAGCTCTGATTTCGCGACGGTCAGCGCGGAGTTCCTGTCGCGAAGCTCCTTCGCGCCGATCCTGCCGATACTCGCGCACATCAGATCTTGTTTCGCGCCGGTCTTGTCTGATCTCCCGCCCGTCAGCGCGAATCTCTCTTCGGTCGCTACGAATCTCTCTGCGATCTGCTCGCAGCTCCTGACATTCCGACGGCTCAAACCGGCAACGATTTGAGTCTTGCGCCGGTGCAACCGCAGAAAAACCTGCCAACGAAACTGCAATTACAAACAAGCTTCGTAATATTTCTCTCCTCATCTTTGTTCCTCCCTAAACTAAGTTTGCTCCAGCCATCTGCCTGGAGTTCGAGAGTTCTCCGAAGTTTCGAAGGAGAGAACGCACACGTCAGCCTGGAACGCAGTTTCAGCGTTTCGGGCGAAGTTAGGATTTGCGGCTTCGGAAAACCCCTGCTGGAAACTTAGACGCCGGTGAAGCGCGGCTGGACGGAAAACTTCTACGCAGAAAACTGAAGGCAGTGGGCAGGGGACGGTAGCACAGAGCGCGCTTTCTGCTTTGTGCCTTCTGCTTACCGCTTACTGCTCACTGCTCACTGTTTTTTCAGTACTTCGGCACGCTTGGATCGACATCGTTAGACCAGGCAGTGATGCCGCCGGCGAGATTGAGTAATTTTCCAGTGAACCCTGAGCGCTGCAAGGCATCAATGGCGCGCGCACTGCGCCCGCCCATCTTGCAATGCACCACGGTCTCGCGCGTTGGATCAATCTCCGACATTCGATTGATTACCTGGGCCAACGGAATATGAATGGTGTTTGGAATTTTTGCTACAGCTACTTCGTTTGCCTCGCGCACGTCCACTATCTGAATGTCTTCGCCATTATCCAGACGCTGTTTGAGTTCAGTTGCGGTAATTTCGCGCATGGGCTGCGTGGTTCCGTTCATGATTGCTCCTTAACGAAGATAATTGTGCTACTCGATGGACGATGATTCTAGCCGCCCAGGATTCCGCAAACAAGAAGGGGTGTTGGAAAGCAATTATCGGTTCGAACGACCTCTGTGCGTCCTTTGTGTTCTCTGTGCCTCTGTGGTGAATAACCTGGGCTGCCTACCACGGAGACACAGAGAACACGGAGGTTACACAGAGAATTGAATCAAGCACTATTGGAAACCGAGACACGATCCGACCGTGCACTCATCCAAATTTCTCGTTCAATCGGAATATCAGATAGACTGTCGGCTAATGGTTGGTGAGTTTGCTGTAACTATCTGAAAGGAGTTCCCCAATGCATTTTGAGTTTTATCACTCCGGCCTCGATGATGTCCCCAAGCTTTCAGTTGACGGAACCGTTTCAAACAGCGTGCACTTTTCTCACTGGGAAGGAAACCAAACGCCTGCAGAACTCAAAGCTGACACGTCAACCGAGATTGCGCTGAACCTCGTCCGCGCCCCAAACAAAAATCGGCTGACACGGGGTATCGAGTTAGTAACCAACAATCATTTCGATACCGATGGCGTGCTTTCGGTCTGGACAGTACTTACCGGCGAACGTGCATTGGACTTGAGAGAGAATCTGATTCCAGCCGCGGAGGCTGGAGACTTTTCCGAGTTCACGAATGAAGCGGCTGTGCGCGCAAGCATCGCCATTCAAGGCTCGGATCAACCTAATCCAAATGATGACCCCGGCTCGCCGCTCGCTAACCAACTCGCAGGCGAAAGCGTAGATGACGCGAAAGCATATGAATTAGTGTTGCCCGAGGTTGAACGGCTGCTGACAAGGACTGACGAATATGAGCCGCTGTGGCGCAGCGCCTGGGAGAAGATTGCTAAGGCGATCGAGAGTTTCGAGAGTGGTGCTTCTTCGGTAACCGAGTTTAGTGGTCCTGATATTTCACTGATTACAATCGCTCCGGATGTGTTTAGTTCCTCGGGTTTTAATCCCACGCGACATGCGGCGCCCTACACGGCGATTTCGCATTACGCGAAAGGCAGCCTCTTTGTTATCACCACCCCTTTCAAAACAGGCTGGAGCTATAGAATTGATTACCCGTATTACTCCTGGGCAGAAACAATCGTCCGTCCACGGATTCGCCGTCGCGATTTTTCGCAGTTTCTGACCGAGCTTAATCAACTCGAGGGCGACAGCGAAGGGGTGTGGAAGTTGGACAAGAGCGAAATGACTTCTGCGATCAAGTTTCTCGGCCACGATGGAACCCTGGCTGCTTCGAGGATCGCACCTGATGACGTTGCGCGAATATTAGGCACGGCTGCGACGCCGGCAGGAGCCACACTCGCCGCGCACTAACTCCTTTTGGAGTGCGCTGACCTGTCAGCGCTTTGCGTCGGCTGCGACCTGTCGCAGCCTTTGTTTAAGTTTGTGTATATCCAAGGGCGGCTCGGTTTGATGTCTAAGCCCATCCCAATGATCTGACTCTTGCTTGTAATCTGAAATCTCAAATTCAAAATTCCAATTGATGCATGACGTAATAATCATCGGCGCCGGACCAGCGGGCCTTTCCGCGGCGCTATGGTGCGATGAATTGGGACTCGACACGCTCGTGCTCGAACAGAACGAGCGAACCGGCGGCCAACTTCATTCCATTTACGGTGCTATAGAAAACTACCCGGGCGTGGGCGCAGCCGACGGGCGCGAATTTTTCGATCGGTTTTCTGCTAACGTCAGTGAAGCTGATTTTGATCTCTGGACAAACGTCGAAATTGCTAGCATCAACTTAAACGCCAGGACAATTCGCTTGCGTAGCGGTGAAGAGTTGCAATCAATCACGATCATTATCGCCACCGGCGTACGTCGCAGGCAGCTTGGGATTCCCGGGGAGAGGGAGTTCGTGGATCGTGGCATCATTGAATCCGCAAACCGCGACCGAGCTGAATTTGCCGGCAGTGACGTTTGTGTTGTCGGCGGCGGAGATGCCGCGGTTGAAAATGCGCTCCTGCTGGCGGAGGTTTGTCCGACGGTAACGCTTGTCCATCGCCGCAAGGCCTTGAAAGCGCGACCAAACTTTGTTCAGCAGTTGCAGGGTCAGCACTGCATAACAGTTTTTCCTGAGTCTGTGGTCACGAAAATCCTGGGCGGCAAAAAGGTGGAAGCCGTCGAGATTCTCCGGAGGGACGCATTGAAGCCTTTTCAAATGGCGGTGCAAGGTGTGGTGATTCGCATCGGCGTTGAACCGGCCACCGAACTTTTTCGCGAACAACTAAAACTTGACCAGGAGGGCTACGTTGTCGTGACTAGTCAGCATGAAACGAGCCTGACGAATGTGTTTGCTATCGGGGATGTGTCGAATCCGCTTGCGCCGACAATCAGCGGTGCTGCCGGCGCCGCCGCCACCGCCGCAAAGGTAATTGCCTCGCGTTTGGGTGGGCGCAAGTGATGAGTCCGTCGTATACCGATGCACACATCGCTGCTTATCCAGTCGAATATATTGCCGGTATTGATCTTTACAACGCTGGGGAGTTTCACGCGGCGCACGATGTTTGGGAAGAACGTTGGATGGGCGAGGTCGGTTCGAAAGAAAAACTTTTTCTACAGGCGATGATTCAATCCGCGGTGGCCTTCCATCATCTGGAGATTGGCAGGCCGGGAGCAGCGCGTCAGATGTACACGCGAGCGAAAGAGAAGTTTGCTCGATTGGGAACCAGGGTTTTCATGTCGCTCGATCTGGAAGAGTATCAGGACCAGCTTGATGCCGCCCTATCATGGCTATTGACTGTGCCGGACCCGCGCGACATAACTCAACCGGATTTTCGGGTTCCGAAAATCTGTTTGCTGGCTGAAATTAATCAATACGATTAGGAGGTATGGGTCGGTTTCGTCCCAAATGTCCGACAAACTTTAGTTTGTCGCGCGGCACGACAAGCTAAAGCTTATCGGACATCAAACTGACGCCTTACCGATTAGGAGCGTTCCTTGCGTATCGTAAATCATCTAAGAGTAGCCTTGCTGGCTGCCTGGTTGGGAGTGGCGATTTATTTCAGCGCGGTGGTGGCGCCGAGCGCTTTTGGAGTGTTGAGATCTTTTAGCCTTCCGAACGCAGGCGAGATCGCCGGCACCATCGTCACGCGAACACTCTACGTCGTAAATCTCGGCGGGCTCTTAGTAAGCCTGTTCTTGCTTATTACTGCGTTTGTGGTGAAGAAATATTATGGCCGCGCTTCATTCATTCTGCACAACTGCCTGCTGATTATCGTCGCCGTTTCCACCGCCGTCGGCGAATGGGTGATTGCGGCAAAAATGCGCGGCTTACGTGCCGCAATGCACGGGCAAATCGATCAGGTGCCGCTCAATGATCCAAACCGCATCGCCTTTGCAGCCTTGCACGGTTATTCTGTTGCCGCTCTAAGCGTAGCTATGTTTGCGGCATTAGTTGTAATTGTACTCATGATTTCTCGCCCAACATCCGTCAGTAGCCTCACCGAATGAGAGACCTCGCCGCAAAAATCCGCTCGACCGCTTTGTTCGCCTTGCTCCCGCTCATGGTCCTGTGCGGAGAGACCGTCGCGCAACAACCGGCTGCTTCGCCTGCTGCCGCAGCGTCTCCTTCCCCGCAATCGGATCTGAGTAAGCGACAAGAATCGTTTCAGATTGTGTGGCAAACCGTCAACGATCTTTTTTACGATCCGAAATTCGGCGGAGTCGACTGGTTAGGAGTGCGCAAAACTTATGAACCTCGCGTGGCAAAAGCGAAGAGCGACCAGGAATTTCACGAGCTGTTGCAGCAGATGCTGAACGAACTGCATCAATCGCATTTCCTCGTGGTCCCCAGAGAAGCAATACCCAAGATTCGCCTGGCTAAGGAAGCGGACGACGACGCAGACAAGAGTAGCGAAGACGCAGTCGCAGACGTCGAAGAACCACTTGATGAACTTAGATACAAACTAACCGATCGGCTATTGACTGGAATCGGAATCGACCTTCGCGTGATCGATGGCTCTGCAGTTGTAACCCGCGTCGATCCCGGTTCGTCTGCCGCACGCGCCGGCCTTCGTCCTGGCTACGTTATTAAGAGCGTGGGCCGGCAGTCATTAGACTCATTGATTTCCGAGATTGAGAGGCATCCGCTTTGGGGCGCCATAATTCGTCCGGAGTTGCCTCTCTTTCTGGTAGCCGGATTCATTAATGGCGATGAAATGTCGCGCGTAAAGCTTGGTTACCTCGACGCACGCAAGCGATTGCGAACTATTAGCATCAGGCGTGAGCGTCTTAAAGGCGAGATGTCGCCGGCCGTTGGTAATTTGCCGGCAATGTACACGGAGTTTGAGGCGAGGCAATTGCGAGGCGGCATCGGCTACATTCGTTTCACTGCTTTCGTCCCATCGTTGATGGAGAGGCTATGCCGGGCCCTGCGTACGATGAGGAACGCGCCTGGGATAATCATTGACCTGCGTGGCAATCGCGGCGGCTTACTGGGAATGATCGGAGGCTTGACCGGATTGTTGGAAACAAACCCAACCTCAATGGGGACCATGCGCATGCGTAACGGTCTTCTGCCCATCTTTGTGTTTCCGCAGTCTGCTCCTTATTCGGGGCCGCTGGTAATCATGGTCGACGGTTCAACCGAATCGGCGGCGGAAATGTTTGCGGCTGGATTGCAGGAGACCGGCCGTGCAGTCATCGTCGGCGAACAAAGCGCGGGCAACACCTTACCGTCAGCGATCATGAAACTGCCTACCGACGCCATCTTTCAATATGGCGTCGCTAATTTTGAAACGATGAATGGCAAAGAGCTCGAAGGCAAGGGTGTGAACCCCGACATGATTGTAAAGCTCAACCGCCGGAGTTTGCTTTACGCAGGCGATCCACAGCTGAGCGCGGCGCTCAGTCACGTGCGCGCGCAGATTCGCGGGAATCTCAAGCCTCGAGAGTTAATTGCGGATGTTACGGTCACTTCACCGCCGCCGGCGCCGGCTGAGTCGAAGACTGGCGTTCACGATGAAACAAAGAAAGTTGAGGACTCACCATTCCCGACTGCAGGGCCTCCGCCGCGGCCAATCAACCCACCCGTGGTTGTCGATTCTTCGAAGTCCGCCGGGCTGCCATCAGCCGAGGCTGTTTTTGAAAAGTATCTCAAGGCAATCGGCGGCCGGGCCGCGTTTGAAAAAATCACAAACCGCGTTTCGACAGGAACGGTCGAACTGGCAGCGCTCGCAACTACGGGCACGGTCGAAATCGTGGAACAGTCGCCAAACAAGTCGAGTTTGATAATCAATGCGCCCGGCGTCGGCGTTATACAAAGGACTTTCGATGGCCGTCGTGCGTGGTTGCAAGACCCGCTTCGGGGACTTATAAGATTTACCGGAAACGACCTTAAGATGGCGGCAGATGCTTCTGTTTTCAACCGGCAGGCGAAACTCAGGGAGCTCTACCCGTCCGCTGTCGTCAAGCGCAAAGAGAAGTTGGGTGCCAGGGATGTCTTCCTAGTGCAAACGGATTTGGAGAATTGGTATTTCGACGCGGAAGATGGCCTGCTGCTACGAATGGGCAACATTTATTTTGACGATTATCGCGAAGTCGACGGTGTCAGGCTGCCGTTCAAAATACGAGAGAACGTTTTCAGCGGTTTTGAATTAGACTACCAGTTCAAAGAAATTAGACAGAACGTTAAGATCGACGAGGCGAAGTTCACCGAGTATCCCAGTTGTCTTACGAGCCCTTAACGCTGCAACAGGAGAGCTGCGCAAGTTGGAAATAATCGAGAAAATTGAAGAGTGGCGAGAACACTTTGTAGCCTGGCAAAGGGACCACGCCGTCAATGGCAGCGGAGAGCTGCCGAAGTCGTATCCCTGGGTTAAGAATAAGCGCGCGCCTTTTGCGCCGGCCCGGCGCGCTCTGCCCATGCTTAACCTTGCGCTCATTTCTTCCGCCGGCGCCTACATTGACGGCACGGCTCCCTTCAATACCGCCGCTACTGAAGGAGATTTCAGCTTTCGCGAAATTCCTTCACAGATCGACGCGGAAGATTTGCGTTTTTCCGCGCGAGGTTACGACGCCGCGGCCGTGGAGAGCGACAGCAACTCGCAGCTGCCGCTGGAGCGGCTCTTTGAATTCGAAAGTAACGGCATTATCGGCCAACTTAATCCTGTGTTTTGGAGTTGCTGCGGCTTCATTCCAAATGCAGCCAGGCTGGTTGAAGAAATGGTGCCGGCGCTAATCGAACGGGTTCGGCGTTACGAAGTGCAGGCAGCGCTTTTAATTCCCGCTTCGCGTTTATGTCATCAATCCCTTTCACTGCTCGCGCGCGCGCTGGAAGCAGTGAACATTCCGAGCATGATGGTCGCAGTTGATAAAGAAGTCGTGACCTCTGTACGGCCGCCGCGCGCCGCGCTATACGATGGAAAATTCGGCGCAGTCGCCGGATTACCAAACTTTCCTGAGCATCAGAGACGGGTTCTCGACGAGGCACTTCGTTTGATCGAGCCGATGGATCAACCGGGCCTGCGGCAACTGGTCGTGACGCTTGAAAGCCAGGTAGAAGAATCGCGCGGCGAAAGATAAGTAGACGAGACATCCTGTCTGTCCTATGTGAAGCGAGTTGCGAGTCGGATAACAGAAGAAATTTTCCATTTGTCATTTTTCATTTCCCATTTGTCATTGCCGGAAAAAACCATCTGAAATGAGAAATGGAAAATATTCTTTTCGGACCTGATTGATTTGTGGCTATGTAGACCGGCACGAATGCCTGTCCTACAGCCCACTCAACAAACAATGAGCAATGCCAAACGCCTCGTCCTCTTCGTCGCGATCGTGTTCGCGATAGTGGTCCTCTATCTAGTCTTCTGGCCCGTGCCGATCTCTCCCGTCGCCTGGACTCCTCCACCCGCTCCGACGTTGACCGGTCAGTACCAACAGAACTCGCTCCTTTCAAGTACCGAGCGTCTTTCGTTAGGAACTGGAACGCCGAGTCCTGGAGCGGGCTTTGCCCCGGAAGATGTCGCACTCGACGCCGAGGGTCGCATCTACTCGGGGCTGGACGATGGCCGCATCATGCGTCTGCAAGCTGATGGCACGCGGCCGGAAGTTTTTTCCAACACTCACGGCCGGCCCCTGGGGTTGGCTTTTGATCCAAGCGGCAATTTGATTGTCGCGGACGCGATTAAGGGACTGTTGTCGATCGCTCGCGATGGTTCGCTAACTATGTTAACGACAACAGCAGATGGCGTGCCGTTTGGCTGTACCAACGACCTGGATGTCGCCGCCGATGGGACGATCTATTTCACTGACGCCAGCAGTAAGTTTCCGCTGACAAACTTCACCGCCGACTTGCTTGAACATCGCGGCAACGGACGCTTCTTTGCTTACGATCCGAAAACAAAAACTACGCGCACGTTGTTGCGTGACCTCTCCTTCGCAAACGGCGTCGCGGTAAGTCCGGATCAGTCGTTCGCACTTGTAGTTGAAACCGGTGCTTATCGGATACACCGCGTTTGGCTCAGCGGCGCGAAGCAAGGACAGTCAGACGTCTTCGTCGATAACCTGCCGGGCTTTCCCGACGGAATTTCTTCAAACGGCAAAGACAAATTCTGGCTGGCACTGGTTACGCCGCGTGATGCCGGCCTGGATGCGCTGCTGCCACGTCCCTTTCTCAGGAAAGTGGTGGCGCGCTTGCCGAAGTTCCTGCAACCGGCGCCGAAGCGTTATAGCTTCGTCATCAGTCTGGATACGAACGGTCACGTCGTCGATAACTTTCAAAACGGCTCAACCGACTGCTACGCCGAGATCGCGAACGCCGTCGAGCGCAACGGCACGCTTTACTTCGGCAGCATCGGCGAGAGCACGGTGGGCCGAGTGAGGCTACCTAAGTGACGAATCGGACTGCATCTCGCCAGGATTAAGCGAATCCTCACGAAAGAGATCGCCGCCAACCCAGTGAGTACCGTCTTCAAAAGCAGCGGCTATGATGTCTAGTCTGGCGTGGTTGAATTGTGCTGCCCTCCCTCGCCGTGCCAAAGTCTCTTTACCGTAAGCGACGCGGATGTGGGTGGAAAGCGTAGCCTGCTCTCCCCGGCGCAAGAACTTGTCCGAGTACACTGGTCGACCTTGTTGGTCTGGTTGAAGCTCCTCGGGCCAATCAAGGAAAAGGAGATAGCGGGCACTTGCATCGTCAGTTCGCCGAAAGCGCAATTGGAGTCGTAAATATTTGATCGCCTTACCCGAGGTGTTCTGCACTGTCACACGTAGATGGTCGGCCCAATCATCCGTGCTCAGAAATGGCTTTCCGAGTTTAATTCTTTGAGTGCCGACATATAGGGAAATCACCCTAACGGGCTCGTTTGGCCAATCATATTTCTCCAGCCTGTTCTCACCAGTTTGGGCGCTTGTGAGAAAAAGTGTCCCAAAAACCGAAAGCGAAGTTACGAGAAAAACCAGGAACCTGACGTTTCGGGCGGTTCTCGATGTGAGCATCAGTTTTTCCCTTCCGGGCAGGGCGCGAGATAGGTCGCGCGTGGTTCATTTGATGTTTGAGGTCATTCAAAAGTAATGGCGTTCGCGAGCTCGAAAACCATCACTTCTTGGTGAGGGAAAAGTCTATTCTCGTAGCAGGATCAGGTCAAGGAATCAGGATGAGTAAGTACGGACTGATCTTAATGAGCGCGCTAGATATTGTTTCGCCCTTCTTGATCAAACCGAAATAAAACTGAAAGAACAGGGCGATTACCACGGCGAGAATTGCTAGCATGTTTTCCCACCACGGCTTTCTAAAGTCCTGTCGAACCGTCGCCAGAATCGCCGGTAATATGCTGAGAGCGGAGTGGTATTGTTTTGTTGTGACATGCGCGAGAGTCATTCCGCGTTGCAGCCGCGCCACAAGATTTCGGCTGACCCATAAGTCGGACTTCTGACTCATAAGTCGCTACCATTTCCGACTTTTAGGGCAAAGCCGGCCTCATGGCCTCATGGTTACCAGCTACACAGGTGGATACTTCAGTGCCAACATCATTTCCTGCTATTCCAAGCAATAAATCTTGTAAGAGAGAATTTTGGCTTTTCCGTGGATACCAGGTATCCAAAGGGAGAAGTCTCTGTCAAACAGTTATCTTTCTCGTAAGTCTCAGTATTTCCTCAGTTACGTCCTAAGACGCGCTGCTTTAAACAATGGCACAGGCATTGATAGATAACCAATCGAATACAAGTCTTTTAGTAAGCGCGTAACCTGCGAATCTCGATTAAGAACCATCCCCAGGGAGATTAACGATCATGATCAATTTACTCTCAGCTGCCACCTCCACCCCCCCAAACGCTTTCAAAACCACGGACCTCGCGAACGCACTGATGCACAAGCTCTCCCCCGAGCTTATTAACACGCTGAATTCTTTGGGCGTCGACCAGAGATATTCCGTGATGGACAACTACTCAGACTTTCTCGTCGGTAAACCGATGAACGCTAAAAGCTCTACTACCCAACTCGGCGTCGGCGCCACCAAGCGCTGCATCGAAGAGTGGCAGGGCGACCCCACTAGAATCGGCTTGCTGATTGCTGCTACCAACACTCCTGATCAGATGCTGCCGTGTTTGGCCTCCGAAGTGATGGGACAAACTCACGGGCTCTTATCTCGCTCGCTGCGCACGGTCAGCATGCAGGCTCAGGGTTGTTCGGTGTTACTAAAATCCATTGAGGTTGCTCAATGGTATCTGGCCGCTAATCCGGGCAAGTTAGCCATGGTCCTGATGGCGGAAGCACACACTCCCTACGTCGCGCCGCTCTTGCGCGCCGAATATCACGGCTTTCGAGAAGTCATACGTATGCGGAAGGAGCAGAAAATAAATGAATTCGAGTTCGAACAGAAAAGGCTGGATACCACCTTCGTCATTCAGTCAATGCTCTTCGGTGACGGCGCGGTCGCTCTCCTGGTCGGCAACGAAGAAGGCAAACCCAGCTTTGGACCAATAGCTCACTTAACGAATGAAGATGCAGAAGACGTCAATCTTCTAACCATGAACAGCAGAAGCTCGCATGAGTTTCTGCAAGGAAGACCACAATATTTCATGCGACCTGCCGTCCCCAACCGCGGCGCTCATTACGCCGTTAGCACCGTTAAGGACGTCCTGCAACACCCCGATTCTCCAGTATCAGACTTGGAACAGGTTGACGACTGTCTGATCCATACCGGAAGCAAAAAGATCCTCGACGGTGTCTGTTCACAGTTACATCTCGAAAAAGACTCCACCAAAGTCCAGGGGTCATACGACGTCCTGAAGACTTATGGAAACCTCTCGAGCGCGTCCACCGGCTTCATGCTTGCTGAGAAAGACGAGTGGACCGGGCCCACGATCGTGGTTGGTTTTGGAGTTGGCTTCACCGCCAGCGCCGGCATTATGAATCAAAATTAAAACGGCTTGTGTCCTCTCACGTTGGTTTTGATCGTGCGACACGCCCGGGGTCTGCCTGAAGAACAGCTCTTGCTTTTTAAACAATCGAAACTTCCGATTCACCCAGGAGTAGTTTGATGAAAAAGATCCTGCGCAAGACTTCCATGTTGCTGTTTTCTCTGAATGCAATCATGTTGTTTGCTTCTATAACTCTGGCCCAGGACTCTTCCTGTAACGCGCCATATACTGGCGTTGGTAATGCCATTAGCGGAGAGTGGGACCAAATATTCGATAGTTATTGTCAAGCGACCAAAACCCAATATGAGTTTCAAGGAACCATTCCGCAAAGCATTCACGTAATTGCAACTAACGCTGCCGGGACCTTGGCGGAAATACGACGTCTACTCCAATAAACATAAGAGTGTTGTCGCCGGCACTTCTGATAGCAGGCTCCACCACCCTGAACAGTAGCGACGCGGCAATCAAGGCTCGCTTGGAAGGGTTGAATTACGCGGTCACCGTCAAAGCTGCATCGAGTGCTGTCACTGCTGACTCGACGGGAAAGGCGGTCGTGGTGATCTCTTCGACTGTTACACCAACGGCAGTGGGCACAAAATTTCGCACTGTCGCTGTTCCTGTAGTCACTTGGGAGTCTGGGCTATACACTAATATGGGCATGACCGGCAGCACGAACAAGGACTTCGGGACGATTACAAAACAGACGCAAGTGAAAATCACTAATCCGGCGCATCCGTTGGCCGCCGGATTATCAGGAACGGTGACGGTGGTAACCGCATCGGGTACATTCGATTGGGGCAAGCCAAACGCAAATGCCGCTTCGATAGCCACAGCAGCGAACGATGCAACAAAAACCTTGATTTTCGGCTATGCCCCAGGAGCCGTGATGCCAGGTTTAACCGCGCCCGCTCGGCGTGTCGGAATGTTCATGAATGACACTACCGCTGCGGGTTTCACAACGAATGGCGGCCTCCTCTTCGACGCGGCAATTAAATGGGCTACTGGTCGTATTTGAAACAACTTGGGTGCTAACCCAGAGATGGAAACACGTTAAATAACAGGAGCGAGGATAGAATTTGGCGAGGGGTGCTGCGCGCCGCAATCGGTGGCTCGCTCGGGTCCCTGATCTTTGTAGCGTTTCTTGGACTCTGGGGTAACATTTTTCATGTAGGCACCGGACATGATCAAGCATATCTAATCATGTTCGTGTTCTTCTTCACGCCAGTTCTGTTATTGCTGGGGGCTCTAGTCGGAACCGCCACGGGCATTTCGATTTGGGTGCCCGCTCGCAGACGGCAAGACAATCCGGGTCTGGTAAAGCGATTACTGGTAGGCACTATGTTCGCTTTGTTAGTAGGAGCACTTGCTGCTCTTTATTTCGGCGAAGGCAGCAAGACATTTGAATACTGGGTTAACTTCACCGTCGTCGTACTGGTATTCGGAGTTCTGGTAGGGGGACTTGCCGGCGCTTTTGCCGCGAAACGCCGCGTATAAGTGTCGCTACCAGATCAAAGGACGCTTTCCAGTATAGGTTCGTTCGCCAGGATGCTTGTGATCGTTTGGCTTATCTGCGAGAAATCGAAAGGCTTGCCGATAATACCGTTCACTAATCCATCCTCACCGGGCGGGGGCAGGGTTCCTGGTCCGTAGCCGGTCACGAGCACTACGCTCATGTGCGGCCAACGTTTACGAATCTCTCTTGAAGTCTCCCAACCGTCCATCTCCGGCATCGCCAAATCCGTAAACACCAGATCACAATCGGTTTCAGCCAGCGCTTGCAAAGCGTTTTGTCCACTGTCGGCCAATAAGACGCGGTGGCCCATCACTTCAAGCATATCGGCGAGCGTTTCTCTCACGGACGGCTCATCGTCAACCACCATGATCGAGAGCGAGGGCACTTCAGTCACCTCAGCCGTCGGCTCATCTGATTCTGAGTGACTGGAAACGGCTGGAAGATCAATCGTAAATACCGTGCCGCCCCCCAACTCAGATGACACGCTAATTAAGCCCTCATGCCGTTCAATTATGCTATAGCTCACGGACAGACCAAGCCCGGTGCCTTGCGCCCCTTTGGTCGTAAAGAAAGGATCGAAAATCTTTTGCCTCACGTCCTCCGGCATTCCCGTGCCGGTGTCGGCAAATCGCAACTGCAGCCGTATTCCTTCGCGAGCGCAACTAATCGAGAGCCGGCCACCCTCAGGCATCGCGTCCACCGCGTTCACAATTAGATTTACAAACACCTCTCGCAGTTCAGAAGCACTCCCGAACGTATGCTGTCCGACTTCCGCATCGAGCGTCACTTGATAATCCAGGCCTCGCAGTCGCGCTTCGTTTTGCCAGCGCGTGCGTGTGATTTCTATCGCATCGTTTAGCAAGCTGGAAACGTCGAGGAGCTCGAACTCTTTGGCGGGCGATTTACGCGCAAACGTTTGGATACGACGAACCGTGGCAGCGGCATCTTCGGCGGCCGTCTGAATAATCTCGACGTTGCGTATCAGCGCTTCGTCCTGCGTCTGCCGTCGCAAAAGTTGGGCACGTCCGAGAATTGCTGCCAGCGAATTATTGAAGTCGTGCGCAACGCCTGACGCCAATTGCCCCAGCGCCCGCAATTTGTCGGCTCTGGCGGCACGTTCTCTTTCCTCTTTCTGCTCGGTGATATCGCGGGCAATGCCAAGCACGCCGGTCGTGCGGCCTTCGACCACGAGTGGCGAATTATCAACTCGGGCGTAGCGCAGTTTTCCGTCGCCGGAGAAATAGCGCATCTCATAGGTTTGCGCTTGACCAGTAAGCGCGCTTTCCAGTTTCTGAGCGACGAGTTCTCGATCGCTTTCGTAAACCAAATCACAGACACGCCGGCCGATAAGTTCTTCACGTTTCAACCCAAGTGCCTGAAGAGTGGCGCTGTTACTCCACTTGAAGCAGCCTTCCATATTCACCGCGTAGATGGATTCGCGGGCGCTCTCGAGTATGTTGGTCAGCAGTGACTGGTGCTCGCGGGCGACAGCCTGCACCTTGCGCAATTCCGAAAGGTCGCGGGCGGTACAAACGGCTGCTGTTACGGCCCCCTGCTTATCGATTACGGGTTCGATGGAAACCAGGATAGGCCTATTGAGGCGGTCGGGGGTTACTTCAATGGTAACGCTGCGGCCTTCTTCAATGGCTTGTTCAACTACACAGCTGGACGTTTCCGAGGTGGTGCGAAGCACATCGCAGCATCTGCGGCCCAGCAGACCCCGCGGGTGCGAGGCTTCCATTGCGGCGCCGGCGCGGTTAACACGCTTAAGACGGCCGCCCCGATCGAAAATAAATATGCCATCAGACATTGCATCGAACGTCGTTTCCCATTCCGATTTGGCCTTGGCCACCATTTCAAACAGCTCAGCCTGGGCCATGCCAATTGCCAAACGCTCCGCCACCGATTGTACCAACGACAATTCGTCTTCAGTCCAACTTCGCAAACGATCCGTTTGGTGTATGCAGAGCACGCCGCGGAACATACCTTTTATCATCAGCGGGTAAGCAACCTGAGAACGAACGTTCACCAGGCGGGCGTGTTCTCTGACAGCCGCGCTGACGTTGGCCGGTCCCTCAGCGAAATTCAAAGAGTCGCGAATAACAAGAGGCTTCGTCATCGTCAGCAACTGCCGCCCCACCGGATCATCATAGTTAGCGTGAAAGGGTCTGATGGAATTACAGCCGGGAGCAAGGTACTCATGCTTGACTGGAGAGATCGGATTCTCAGGATCGTAAAGATGCATGTGAACCCGTGAAGCGTTCAAGGCGATACCGAGTTCGCGCGTGGCGGTATTCAATACTTCCGGCAGACTAAGCGAAGCACGTATGGCCATCGTAACGTTATTGACCAGGACTTCGCGTTTTGAGGTAGCCTCAGCCTTCTGATACAGCTCCGCCTGCCGAATTGCGATGCCGGTCTGATCCGCAACCGCTTTTGCCAGGGCGACATCCGCCTCGCTCCATTCACGAAGCTCTCGCGTTGTTGACAAGGCGAAGGCGGCAGTGACTTCGTCTCCGACTCGAATCGCGACGTACATGATCGAACGCACGTCTGCTTTAGATAGAATTCGGTGATACAGGTCTGCTATCCGTTTGTCGCCGGCGGCATCGTTGAAGCAGAGAACACCTTTTTCATCGAGAGCCTCGATCAACACTTGCAGGTCTTTCAATTCGAATTTGGAAGCCGCAGGGAGAATGCCTTCTGCGTGGTATTCAGCGGCGTTAGTCACGTTGGTTCCTGTTTCATCTTTGATGAATAGCGAACAGCGATCCGCATTCAAATAGGATCCGAGCTCATGCACCGCTGTTTTGAATATTTCCGAACTATCCAATGAACAACGAATGGCTTGAGAGATGCGATGTGTCATCGCCTCGCGTTGCGACTGCTGAGCCAACGCTTCCTCAGAGCGTTTGCGTTCCGTCAAATCTCGGCCCACGCCCTGCACGCCTACAGGTTTTCCCTCATGATAAATAAGCCGCGTACTAACCTCGAGCCGCACTCGACGCCGGTCTTTCGCGATAATTTCAAGTTGATAAACGGTCGGCGTTCTCTCGTCGGTCTTTTGCGCGATCATCTGGCGCGCGATGTCCACATATTCCGGAGCAAGTACGTCGACGATGTTCATCCGGAGAGCTTCCTGACGCGAGTAGCCGGTCGTCTCTTCGCCACTCCTGTTTAGCGAGGTGAAGTTACCGGTCAACGTGTGCGTATAGATAATGTCATTCGCATTTTCAAACAGTTCCCGATACCGCTGCTCATTTTCCCGCACAGCTAGCTGCGCTTTGCGGTTCTCAGTAATGTCGGTAGCGACGCCAATCACTCCCGAGCAGTTGCCTTCCTGGTTCGTAAGGGGCGTGTAACGCGTCTCAAAGCTAAGCGCTCCGACATCTACCACATCTGAAAAACTTTCGCCCGCCAGGGCTCTGCGAACTTGCGCGAGCACTTGAGGATTGTCGCGATACACTTCGAAGACTGATCGTCCCACGACCTCACCGGGTTTCAAGTTAAGAGCCTTAAGCCCTTCGCCTTCCGACAAAGTAAAGATGCCATCTTTGTCCAGCGAAAAAATAATGAGCGACACGCTGCCGACCAGCATGCGAAGTCGTGCTTCAGTTTGCTGCAGGGCTTCACGTCCACGTCGCCGGTCCGTAATATCGCGAATGATCGCCTGGACAGCCGGACGGCCATTGAAGACGAACGGCATGCTGGTCACTTCCACATCGATGACCTCGCCATCCAGTCTTACGTGTTTCTGTTCATTCAGAGCCTTTGGCGAGCCCCACTCCTCAACCTCACGTATTCGGGTCTCGACAATCTCGCGGCAATCAGGATGAACGACATCCAAGATCGAGCGGCCAATCAATTCTTCAGGACTCGCTGCTCCCCAAAGACGCTCAGCGGCGGGGTTTACGTAAACAAACTTTCCTTCACTCTGGACCACAATAGCTTCCGGTGACAGTTCAACCAGACGACGATAGCGTTCTTCACTTTCTTTGAGCGCGGCCTCCGCAACTTTCTGGTCGGTAACGTCGCGGATGACTCCACGAATCCCCGTCGCACGGCCGTGGCGATCGCGCTCAATCGTAATCACGCCCTCCAGGTATCTTCCGTTTTCTTCTGCGTCCTGCAAGTGGTGAGTTGATCGCAAGGGCGAGTCGGTAGCCGCTCGTCGGGTTTGTTCAATGTCCCGCGCTGCTGCTTCCTCGCCTATCAAACTGCTGAGGTGGCTCCCGACAATATCTTCAGATCGTCTTCCAAAAAATCTTGCGCCGGCGGCGTTAATGCTGGTGATCCATCCGTCCATGTTACGTGTGTAGATGATGTCCGCGGCATCTTCGACAATCTCCCTATAATGCCTTTCCACACGACGGCGCTCAGCCAGCCTGGCAACCTTCACCAACAACTCCTCATTGGGAAATGGGATATTGAGATAATCATCAGCGCCCGCGCTCAAGCCTTCAACTGTGTCTTCAATGGCGTTGCGCAAGCCACTGATTAGGATCACCGGAAGGTTGCAGGTACGGGGGTCGTGCTTAATCTGCCGGCAAAACCCAATGCCATCGAGTACGGGCATGACTACATCACTGATTACGACGTCAGGTTCAAACGACTCCAATATCTGAAGGCCGGTGCCGCCATCCTCCGCGCACATCACGTCGTAACCCGCGTTCTCGATGATCTCTGCAAGCAGAGCGCGAACCTTCTGATCGTCATCGACAATCAGCACTCGACATCTCTCTGATGAAGCCTTAATCATTTGGATTCTGGGTGAACAATCGCGCTGGGCAGGACGTCGGATGAGACGGCTGGCAATTGAAGGAGGAATGCCGTTAGCCTTGACCTCTCGGGTGACGAATTTTACTGAATGAGGACGTCAGGCGAGGCGGCTGCGGCAAACCGCTGGCGCAGTATAACAAAGTTGGCAACACTTTGTCATGGGATAATTCGCCTGATTTGAGGTAGTTACGGCGGAAAAGGGGCCGATTTCCGAGGGTTATGGGTAGGTGCGTCTTTTCGCAGGGGATTCCGGTTCCGCCGTTTTGGCGAAGTAGCCGGGACGGTAATTGAGCTTGAGTTTCTGCTTTCGCAGCTCGGGTTCGACTATCTCGATCTGAATGCGGCGATAGGAGCCGTCGCGCGCTTTGTTTTGAGGAGAATAGGCGACCAGATACTGCTCTCTCAGATCGCGCTGAATTTGCGCAAACGCACTTCTCAATTCGCTCTCATTGTGCGGGAAATAGGCGCGGCCGCCTGTCTGTTCTGTGATCTTTTGCAGCTTTCCGGTGTCAACACCGCCTTGATAACTGTCTCCGATTCCGATCGCATAGATGAGGGCGTCGGCCTTCTGAGCCCGTTCAATCGCTTCGTGCATTTTCACCTGGCTACTCGTGTCTTCACCATCGGTAAGAAGGATGATTGTGCGCCGAGTATGATCGGCTGAAATCGACATCAGTTCATTGGAAGAAGCCCATACCGCATCCCAGATTGCGGTTGAGCCCGCCAGCATCTGGTTTGTATCCGAGATTGGCGGCGTACCACCTACTACGACGCCGCCGCCGATGTATCCGGAAGGCGGAATAAATTCTACGCGGTCGATCGCTCGACGCACTCGTTCCAGATTACCTGTAAAGCCTTGTTCCAACGTAACCTCGCCGGTAAACGAAACAATCGCGGCCTCGTCTTTATCCGGGCGCATTACTGCTTCCACGAAAGCGCGGGCGGCGGCTTTCTCGTCGGGCAGTGTGCGCTCCTCCGAGCGACTGGTGTCGATTAGAATCGCGATGGAAAGCGGCAGGTCGAGGTTCTGTTGAAAAGTGAAAATCTCCTGAGGCTGTCCGTCTTCGAGGATGCGAATATCTTGTTTCTTCAGATTGTTGATGAACCGTTTATTGCTATCCGCGGCGGTGAAGAAAATACTCGTGAGGTTCGTTTCAACGCGCACAACTTCATCAGAATCCTGCGGGTCTTCTCTGGGATCAGCCGGCGGTGGCGTCGGTGAGGCAGTCGGGTCGCCGACTCGTCTGGTTCGAGACGTTTCAGGAGTCTGCGTTCGAGCGGGCATTGAGAACACGAGGAAGGAGCCGCTTAACAAAGCAGCAGTGATCCCAAACAACAGCCTCGATGTTCTTACGTTAGTAGACATTTTATGGCCTGACACTGTCCGCAATGGCGGTATACCCATGCTTGGTTCGTACTTTTAGATCTTTGCGACCTTCCACGAGTTTCACTTCGATTGTGCGGAAGCTGCCGTCGTAACGATCATTAAGGGGTTTGTAAGTTACCAGGTATTGCGCACGCAGCTCTTTCGAAATCTTATTGAATGATCGTTCGAGCGAAAGCATATCGCCGGTGAAAAAAGCGACCCCTCCGGTTTCCTCCGCCAACTTGGTTAAGTCGCGGTCTTTCCTGTCCTTGACCTCACCCGCTTCAACTCCGGGTACAGTCGAGAGGAATCCGGCTTTGGTGGAGATAGCGAAGATTGTTGTTTCGGTGCGTTGTGCAATATCGATGGCATCGCGCAAACTCGCACGACTATAAGTATCTTCTCCGTCGGTGATTACAACCAGCACGCGACGCCCCGCAACGGTCCTCAACTTCTCATCGCAAAATTGCCATACCGCGTCGAAGAGTGCAGTTTGGTTCCCCGTCTTTTTCACACCCGACACCGCGCGTTCGAGTAGGTCGAGTTTGCCGGTAAAGTCCTGCCGCAAGTTAATTTCATGGTCAAAGGTGGCGAAAAGCACCTGGTCCTTACGCGCGCGCACCACCGTCTGTATGAAGTTCATTGCAGACTCTTGTTCAAACTTCAGCTTGCCGGCGGTTGAAGGTGAGGTGTCCATCAGCACAGCCACATACACAGGCAACGACTCTCCAAGATCATCTGAGAAGGTTTCGATTTGCTGTGGAACTTTGTCTTCCAAAACTGCGAAATCTCTTTGAGAAAGACCGGGAACAAATTGCCCCTTCTTATCCACCACGGTAATCGGAAGTCGAACGCGGCGGATGAAAATCGTTTCCGATTGCTCGGGTTGATCCTTCGCGGCAGGTGGAGTTGGGCTTGGCTTGGGTTGTTGCGCCTGAATAACACCGCTGGTTGCAAAACAGCAAGCAAGCAGTAATAGCCGCGCTAAAAGAGGGGGAAAATGAATCTTCATATGAATAGATTTTGCGTTTCTGATGGAGACCGGCGCTTTGATGCCCGGTCGACTCGGCTCAGTTGCCCTTTCACGGGCGGCGCAGCCGGCGGTTACTACCGTGACAAGCGATGATTATAAGATCAAACGTATGGCACAAACTAAAACACTGATTTGACAACAACGTGACAGAGCCCCGGACTAGCCCGCTTCCAGCGCTGCCAGAAACTGCGTTAACTCTGCCGGCAGCGGCGCAGCGAACCGCATTTCTTCACCCGTGTGCGGATGGCGAAAACGCAACTGTTCTGCATGCAGAAAGTGACGATTCAATTTACGGATGCGAGCTCGCAATTGAACGTCCTGCACGTTGTTTTCGCGGCCGCTTCCATAGACATCATCGCCGACAACCGGATGCTTCAACCACGAGAGATGAACTCGAATCTGATGTGTTCGTCCAGTCTTAAGTTCAACATCAAGCAGCGTAAACGCATCGTAGCTGCGCCGAATTTTGAACATGGATAAAGCTCCCCGTCCGCCGGCGACAATGGCCATACGGGTTCGGTTACGTGGATCACGCGCGATTGGCTGTTCGATGGAGCCACTTTGTTGTTTTACCACGCCGTAGACTAAAGCAACGTAACTCTTAAAAACCTCGCGCGCGCGAAACTGATCTGCCAGGTTTTCATGATCTGATTCGGTCTTCGCTACGACGAGAAGCCCGGACGTATCTTTGTCCAACCGATGCACGATCCCAGGGCGGATTGAGCCGGCGTTCGAGAGTTGTTGAAAGTGAAAAGCCAGGCCATTCGCAAGTGTGCCGCTATGTACTCCGGCCGCAGGATGAACAACCAAACCAGGCGGTTTATTGATAACGATGATGTGATCATCTTCGAAGACTATGTCGAGCGGAATGTTTTCTGGCGTGAAGTTGCTTTCAGGTGGCGGAGTAAGTTCAACTTCGATTTCGTCATTAGCCGAAACTTTGTATGACGCCTTCCCAGGCTTGCGGTTCACCAGCACGTCGCCAGCGTCGATCAGTCGTTGCAATCGCGCGCGGCTCCAGCAATTGATGTGTGCGACAAGATAAGCATCGAGGCGTGTGCCGGCGTCGGATTCGCTGACCGTAAAGCTTAGACTGGTTACATCGGAGGAGGAATCGATTTCCGCGGGGATAGTTGGCTTGCTAACGTTCATCAATAATCAGATTCAACCAGAGGAATACAAATTTAAGTTTCCGTGGCTAGCCATTATTTTTTTCGAATTCATTCATGAAGGCGACCAATGCTTCGACACCCGCCAGTGGAAACGCGTTGTAGATCGAGGCGCGAATTCCGCCCACCGAACGATGTCCTTTCAATCCATCCAAACCCTGCGCCGTTGCTTCCGCGGCAAACTTCTTTTCCAATTCCTCTGAGGGAAGCCGGAAAGTCACGTTCATGATCGATCTTGAATCGGGGTCGGCATGTCCACGGTAAAAATCAGTCGCGTCGATCGCACCGTACAGCAGGGCAGCCTTCTCTTCGTTTTCACGATGCATCGCTGTCAGTCCGCCCTTTTCCAGTAACCATTTGCAGACCAGGCTGATGATGTAAATCCCCCAGGTGTTAGGCGTGTTGTAAAGAGACTTATTTTCGACGTGCGTGCGATAGTCGAGCATGGTATGCAGGCCTTCTGGTATCCGTTGCAACAGATCGTCACGGACAATAACGAGCGTGACACCGCTCGGCCCCATATTTTTTTGGGCGCCGGCGTAGATCAGCGCGTACTTATCGATCGCAATTGGATGTGACAAAATATCCGAAGACGCGTCCGCGATGAGCGGCACACTATCGACCTCAGGTTCCTGCTTCCACTCAACACCTTCGATGGTTTCATTAGTTGTTATGTGAACGTAACCAGCGCGTGGATCCAGCTTGAGCTCATCGTTTGCGGGAGTACGAGTGAAACCGCCATCCGCCATATTCGCCGCGACGTTTGCGACGCCGGAGCGCTTGGCTTCCTTCAGCGCCTTCTTGCCCCAGCTCCCCGTAATCACATAATCCGCACTGCCCTGGGCCGGGAGGAAGTTCATTGGAATCATCGAGAATTGCAGACTGGCGCCGCCTTGCAAAAACAGCACGTGGTAGTTTTCAGGAATGCCCAGCAACTCTCTAAGACCGGAATCGGCCCGGGCCATTATCTCGTCAAACGTTTTCGAGCGGTGGCTGATTTCCATCACCGACATGCCCACGCCCGGAAGACCCAACATGTCGCGCTGAGCATCCTCTAACACCGCAACCGGCAGAACCGCCGGACCGGCGCTGAAGTTATGTATGCGTTGCGTCATCTGTTAACCCCGAAAAGTAAATCGTGAAGAGTAAATCGTAGATAGTTTGAGCGTCATCAATCGTGCTCGGTCGCCCTGGAGTAACGCGCCAAGACTGAAGGAACTATTTACGATTTACTATTCACTGTTCACTGCTTTTGCGAGCGCATCATGCGCCCGGCAAGCCGGATGACCAAAGATCGCGGCACCAGACGTTCACTTTGCGTCATCAGATAGTTTGACCAGCCCGAAATGATATGGCTTCTGCCATGCGCCAGTCCGCGCAGCGCTGTGTCGACCACTTCTTCCGGAGTTTGAGCCGCGCGCGCGGGTGGTTTCCGACCGCGAGCTGCTTCAAAGAAATTTGTCTCAGTAACACCGGGGCAGAGCGCCAACACTTTTATTCCGTAGGCGTGGTTCTCTTCCCACAATGCTTCTGAAAACGAAAGCACAAATGCTTTGGTAGCGGCGTATGTCGCCATGTAGGGCACGGGCTGAAACGCGGCGGTAGAAGCAACATTGATTATCGTGCCTTGTCTGCGCTCGATCATCGGCTGCAGGAAGCGATGCGTCAGTTCCACCAATGACTTAACATTCAGATCAATCATGTTCAGCTCGCGCGCGAGATCGAGTTTGCCAAATTCCTCCATTGAACCAAAGCCGGCGTTATTGACCAGCATGTCGACGGTCAAGCCGCGTTGCTTTGCTTCGTCGAACAGGCGGGCGCCAGATTCAGGTTTACTGAGATCCATGGCCACATATTGAGCGCGAATGCTGTTGGAGCGTCCGAGTTCGTTGCACAACGTAATGAGCTTGTCTTCAGAACGCGCCACAAGCAGAACATTTCGGCCGCGTGCGGCGAGTTTGCGGGCGAAGACTTCGCCAATACCGCTGGATGCTCCAGTGATAAGTGTGGTGTTCATAAAGCAGTACTCACCGTGTTCTGGGCAAACGTCAACGCGGCGCCTATACAAACTATGCCCAGCACACTAAAACATCGAATTTGCGAATTCATTTCGATACCTCCTATCGCGTTCTCCGGCTGCTCATTTTAGTTCCAGCAAGTCCAGTTCGATTATGTTCTCATTAGCTGTGCGCAGTCGATCCAACACTTCGAGCGACGGGGCGTTGTCTAGATTGATGCGTGCCACGGCTGCCTCCGCTCCTTCAAACACAATATTCTCCATCTCCTGAACGTTGATATGTTCGGACTTGATGTCGTCGAGGACGGCGGCCAGCACGCCGGGCCGATCCAGGTGACGTACAACCAAACGGTGAGTTGCCGGAGTTTGCCGCGCCAGATTAACAACGTTCGGAACATTCCCTTTTTCCTTGAACTCACGGACTATCCGTACGGTTTCGGCCGCAATCGCTTCCTGTGCTTGATCGGTTGAGGCGCCGATGTGGTGCGTGCCGTAGAGATTAGGTTCCTTTGCGATGTCGCCGGTGAAGGTGGCGGTTGCTGAAGTTGGCTCACCGGCAAAGACATCCAGTCCGGCACGGATGCCGCGAGATCTCATTGCCTCAATCAAGGCAGCCTGGTCCACTACTTCCCCTCGCGCCGTGTTGATGAAATAAGCGCCTTCGCGCATCGCCGCGAAGAAGTCAGTTCCCAGGAAACCCTTCGTATCGGAATTCAATGCCACATGGACGCTAACGACGTCAGCATCGCGTGCGACATCCAGGGGCGATGCTTTGCATTCAACTCCGAGCTCGGCCGCGCGCTCGGGAGTTAAACTGCGACTCCAGGCCACTACTCGCATTCCAAATGCCTGCGCGCGCGGAATCATTTCAGCGCCAATCTTACCTACGCCGACAAGGCCGAGCGTCCTGCCAAAAAGTCCACGCGCTTTTGAAAACTCTTTCTTATTCCATTCGCCGCGGCGAAGGGCGATGACGTTATCGGCAACGCGACGGTCCAGCGCCAGAATCAACGCGAACGCGAGTTCAGCGACGGCTATCGAATTCTTGCCGGGACAGTTTGAAACGTAGATGCCGCGTCTCGAAGCCGCAGCCACGTCGATTGTATTGAAGCCGGCGCCGGCCCGGACGACAAGTTTGATCTGGCCCGCCGCGAGCATCGGCTCGGTCACTTTTGTACCGCGTACCACCAGGATGTCAGGAGTCTGCCGGCGAATCGCGTCGGTCAGCGCATCATCCTTGAGATCGGGTTCGAACGAAACCTCGCAACCGATGGCCTGTAAGCCCTCACGACCCGATTGTTCAAATTTATCGGCAATCAAAACTCGCATTATCTTCTCAGTCCAATGTCCAACGTCCGGATGTTTATCTGATCTGAAGCACTTGGACGTTGGACATTGGACGTTGGACAGTTTTTTCAAATCTTATGAATTAATAATCCATCACGCAGTTTAGGCTCAAACCACGTAGATTTGGGGGGCATAATCTCGCCCGCATCGGAGACGCGCAGCAGGTCTTCCATAGTTGTGGGGAACAGCGAGAAGGCTACCGCCGCCTTCCCTTCGTCGACCAGGCGCTTTAATTCTTCACTGCCCCTTATTCCGCCGATGAAATCGATTCGTTTATCTGTGCGCACATCCTTGATTCCGAGAATCGGATCGAGCACTCGATCCTGAAGAATGCTCACGTCGAGCGATTCAACCACACCGTCGGGCCGTGGCGCATCCGCGCGCAGACTCAAGCTGTACCAACGCCCGTCGAGATACATTCCCCATTGTGCGCGACGCTGCGGCGCGTCGTTACCGTCAGCGGTTACCTCAAAACTCTTTTCAAGGCGTTCAAGAAAATCCGTGGTGGACAATCCATTTAGATCGCGAATGGCGCGGTTGTACGCGAGTATCTGAACCTGATCATCCGGGAAAATTACAGCCAGGAAGAAATTGTATTCTTCATCGCCCGTATGTCCGAAACTCTGTTCCCTGAATTCCGCACGCGTACGCGCGGCACTGGCAGCGCGGTGATGACCGTCAGCAATATAAAGAAACGGGACCTCACGAAAGGCGTGCACGAAACGTACGGGATCCGGCACACGCCAGACGGTGTGCTGAACTCCGTCCTCGGCGGTGAAATCAAAGATGGCGTTTGCCATCGTCGTCTCCATGACCATCGTGTCAATCTCACGGCTGGCCCTATAGGTTAAAAATACTGGACCGGTTTGTGCGCGAAGTACGGTCATATGGCGTGTGCGATCGTCCTCTTTGTCGCGTCTGGTGCGCTCATGCTTGCGAATCAGATTTTCGTCGTACTCGTCTAGCGAGCAACACGCAACCACGCCGATCTGTTCGTGATCGCCCATGATCAGGCGATACAGGTAAAGACTCGGAACCTCTTCAGTTACGAGTGGGCAATCTCTGGTCAATTTTTCGAAGTTATCCAGCGCCTTTCGGTAGACAGGATCGCTGTAAGGATCCGTCCCCTCCGGCAAATCGATTTCCGGCCGCGACACGTGCAAAAAGCTAAAAGGGTTAGCCGCTGCCAGGGCGCGCGCTTCGGCAGTATTCACCACGTCATAGGGAACACTAGCTACGGCACTGGCCCGATCAGTCTCTGGACGCAAACTACTAAAAGGACGAATGACTGCCACTAATTCCCTCCCGGCGCAGACGCGGACAATAGTCGGCGGAGTCCTGGCTGCGCGTTATTTCCGAAACGTCTTAGTGTGGAGCTGATTAGTAAGACTATCTGTTCGCGCGTAGTCTTAGCAAGCCGGGAAATCGTAACTTACAGCCCGGGTAATGGCCGTTAAACGAGTGGGGGTTAGGAGCCCTCGGGGGCGCGTTTGTGAAGCAAACTGAGTGTAGAATGTTTAGCTATGTCGAGTTCCGAAGATGTTTCTTTAGAATCCTCGCGCACCCAACTCGAGGAAAGACTCCGCCGCGTGAATGAACAGTTGCGCAAGGAGATGTTGGCACGCGGTTTCGATCCAGCCCAGGATGAAAATCTCGCGCTTACAGCACCACTTGCTAAACTCTACATGGAGCGCGAACAGCTGCGAGCGCAACTCGACACATTATCGGGTGGTGAAAAACTGACTGTTGAGCGAGATGAATCATGACCGAAGTGAACAGAATATTGGATCAGCTAAGTCGAGCGTTTGCGGGTGAGGCTTGGCATGGGCCGGCTGTGCTGGAAATTCTTAAGGAAACTACGCCACAGCAGGCGTCGGCTCGGCCACTCAACGGCGCCCATACAATTTGGGAAACAGCACTTCACATTGCGGCGTGGCTGCAGGCGTGTCGTAGGAGGTTGGAAGGTGATCGGGCACAACTGACAGAGGCTGAAGATTGGCCTGTGGTAACGAATTCGGATGACGAGGGGTGGCAGGAAGTCATCGTAGGAATGAAGCAGGCTCTTGATGAGTTGCGTTCGGCAATTGCACTGCTCGACGATTCACGGCTTGATCAACCAATTATCGAGGGGATGAGTTCGGTCTACGTAACACTTCATGGAGTGATACAGCACAGCCTGTATCACGCCGGACAGATGGCTATACTGAAGAAGAATTAACGGAAGGCATACGAGCATGAATGAACTAGCAGAACGCCAGTGCGTCCCCTGCCGCGGTGGCGTACCAGCATTACAGGGTGAGGAGATTACTAAGCTTCAATCGCAGCTTGGTGGTTGGGAAGTTGTTAACGAACATCATCTGCGCAAGGAATATAAATTTACAGATTTTAAAGAGACGCAGGCTTTTGTAAACCGTGTGGGCCAACTCGCGGAGGAGCAGTGGCACCATCCTGATATTTGTTATGGTTGGGGTCGGGCCGAGATTACTATTTGGACACACAAGATTGACGGCTTGACGGAAAGCGATTTCATTCTGGCAGCAAAGATCGACGCGCTGTCAGCGTGAGTCGGAGTTAAAGCGATGCACACTTAGCCACTGCCAGATTTCTTGTAAATGCTGCAACACGTCTCTTGCAGGCTGAAGAGAAATTAAGAAATGATACCGTGCTACGATCCGGCCATGACGGGCGAAAACGACAACCTTTTCAACTTTATCGCTACGACCGTGGAGACTCTGCGCCAGCGTGTAGAGATTATGAGTGAACAAATGGCGACGAAGGTCGACATTGCTAACCTCAGAGATGAAATGGCGACCAAAGCCGATCTTGCTGCGCTCA
>DASZDU010000113.1:0-12129 GCA_035941655.1 Pyrinomonadaceae bacterium
AGATGAGGTTCGACGCGCGTGGGCGAAATGTCATAAGTGGCAAATCCCCCCACGCGCGCCGCCCCGGCAGCGCCCAAAGTTGCCCCAACATCACGCGGTGCATTTCCGACCGGGAGTGCCAACCCATCGGATACATCCGCAGTGTGCGCAGAGGACGCTGAATTCTGCGCCGTCTCGGGCGAGACGGGCATGAATGATGAACTGTTCGGCAAACGTTCTTCAATTTGCTTGGCTGACGGCAAAGGAGCCGCACTGGAATCTTCACGACTGCGACGCACATTTCCCTGTTGTCGTTTTCGCCCGTCGCCTTGTTCATCAGCGTTCGCTCGTCTTATTGCATCCAACACTCTTCCCATTAATTCACCTCTCGGACTTCACAACTACAGTCTTCTTGAGCACTGCAGTTGAGTTACTGTTCTTGTTCAACCGGTACTGGCTCTTCACTATCCGTATCATTCTCAACTGCTGACGCAGCCTCCCACAGATCTGCCCGACCCGCGGCAGAGAAAATTCTCGCTGGAGCTTCTGGTTCCTCAGCCATTCTTCCGCCGTGGTCTTTCCCCGGCAGCATGTCGAACGTTTCAGCAACATCCTCAATAATCTCGGCGCTGATCTCCATCTCGCCGGCCGCGTAACCAGCCAGCAAAGCGTTATCGCAGAGATTATTTATGCTTCGGGGAATTCCTGCCGAGCAACGGAAGATGTAATCAATGGCAGCAGGGGAAAAGATGTCAGTGCGCGCGGCCCCGGCAACTAACAAGCGCGAGGTAATGTAGCGTGCGGTTTCCTCGACACTTGGTAAGGCCTTGATGATGCAGCGCAGTGCAATTCGTTGTTTGAGTTGGCGCAAATCGGGATTGTTCAAGACCTCGCGTAATTCCGGTTGTCCCGTCAGCACAATCTGCAATTGTTTGGCGTTGTCGGATTCAAAATTTGAAAGCAAACGAATTTCTTCCAACACGTGCGGAGATAATCCTTGTGCCTCATCGATAATAAGAACGGTACGCAGTCCCCTCACATGTCGAGATTCCAGACTTCGGCCCAATTCCATCAAGAGTTCCGACTTAGTTTCCCATTTTTGGACGTCGAGCAGCGTCGCGATATGCTGGTAAAATTCCGACACTGACAAACGCGGGTTGAATATATAGGCGACCAAAACGGTTCTATCGAGCCGTTGCATCATCCAGCGTAATATCGTTGTCTTTCCGGTACCTACTTCACCGGTCACAACGATCAGGCCTTTCCCACTTTCGACACCATAGTGAAGGTTGGCCATCACCTCGGTGTGCGATGGTGTGAAATAAATGAAACGGGGATCCGGCGTCAGCGCAAAAGGCAACTCTCTTAATCCGTAGAATTCTGCGTACACTTTATTCAAACCTCCAGGTTCACAACACCGAAATCACTGTTCCCACGCTTCAGGCGGATCGGCCCGACGACAAATATTCGAAGACGTGGGTAGCCTTCAAGGCGATCGCGAGCAGCGGAATACTCACGAGCGCTATCGTTACGCCGGCAGCCAGTAAGAGTCTGCGACGACGAGGAGCAGATCGCGCTTCTGCTGGCGTTAGCAACTCTGGAACTGAAATGAGCACCGGCAGGCCAGTGTAGTGGCGTGCATCTTCGGAGCTCACAATCGTAAGCAGACGTGGAATCTCGAATATGCCCGCCAGCAGTAATCCGACGCCTAGTCCAAAAGCAAGACCGAGCCCCGAAAGCAGGAACCGCTTCGGTGCAACGGGCTTTGAGGGCAAGTTGGCAGGATCGACCACTTCGATGCCCTCACCCTGTTGCTGCGAAGCGGCATCGGCGCCTAACGCGATTTTCTGCTGCTGTAACAACAATTGATCGTAGGCGGTCTTTTTAGTCTGATAATCACGATCCAGCGCGCCGAGAGCGACTTCGGCACCCGGGACACTGTTGATACGCTGCAAGATCGCGCCAATCTGCTTCTCATTGTCGTCAAGCATTTTTTTCTCACGCTTTATCTCACTATCCAACACCTGAATTTGTGCTTCAGTAGCAGCGATACTCAAATCCGGCCGGTTTTGAAGCTTTTGCTGCTTTTCCTTGATGCGTTCCTTCCATTCCGCGATCATGTGATCCATGTCGTTGCTAACGGAATCAAGCTGGGCCTGTTTGGCCAGGACGTCAGGATGTTTCGGCTTTAGCTCAGTCAGCATGCGTTGCAGTTCCGACTGCAAATCAGCCTTCCTTTTTACCAGTTCTGCCCATGCAAGAGTCGTCTTCGGATCTGTCGTGTTTTCTGCCGAGTCGTCTATGGTCTGTTGGGACTGTTTCCTCAACAGCGTCAACTGTGTAGAAAACGCTGAGCTACGGTCCTGCATGCGACCGACTTCTGCAATCAAAGCCTTTTGTTGTTCGCGCAAGCCCGTCAGTTGACCTACGAGTGAGTTAGCCTCCGTTGGCAAGTTGCCGACATTTTTTTGCATGAAATCGAGCCGCTGCTTATCGATTGCGTCCAGCTCATCCTTAGTTTGTCGAACTTGTTGGTCTATGAACTGCCTGGCTGAGTTCGTTGAATTGACCGTATTCTTCGTCTGTTCGTTGATGTACTTACTAGCCAGCTCCGTGGTCACCGCTTGGGCAGTTTTTGGATCACGGCCGCGGTAGGTAATATTGAAGCCGTTCGTAATATCGTTGCGACTTGTATTAACTTCCACGTTGATGTCCTTGCGCATCATGTCGATAATAGATTCCATCGGCTCTCCGCGAAGGCGCTCCGGCTTATATAACTCATACTGATTGACGAGCGGCTCCAGCGAACTGCGGCTGGTAACAACCTGCGCAATGCTGGTCAGCTGACGCGTGAGGCTATCTTCGGTGATTGTGGGAACCACCCCGGTGGGTAGCGTCGACGGCTTTACGACGATTAGCGTGACCGACTGATAGACATCGGGTAAGCGGTAAACCACCCACGAAACAGCAGCGGTCACGGCGATGATCGGCAGGATAATCAGCCACTTGCGTCGCCGGATTATCTTGAGGTATTCACTAGGTTTTCGCTGACGAAATTCAATACTCACGGGTCACTCCTATTTCATTTTCTTCTATTTGAGTTCTTCATCGCCCAGCCGGGGCGTCTATATCCTCTTTAATCAGTTCCTGCTACAGACTACCAAGGGCCTTGCGTGCTTCGTCGATATCATTAAACGGTGCCTTTTCCGCGAGCCGCAGCGAAGCTTCAAGCTCGCGTCTGGAGCCGGCTTTGTCACCTTTAGCTTTCAGGGCCATACCCAGGTGGTAATGGTAAGTTGCGCTGGGCGCGCCTTTATTTGCCCGCGCCGCCGCCTCATCCATTGAAACAGCCTTTTGCAACTGCTCAACTGCCGGCGTATAAAGTCCTTTTTTGTAATACACCCACCCTAACGTGTCGGTGAACCCGGCTATGTTTGGATTCTTTTGCACCACTCCCTGGGCCAGACGCACCGCTTCATCCAAATTACCTTTACCGTAAGCAGCATAAAGCCAAGCGAGATTGTTAGCGGCCAAGATAGCGCCTTGATCTTTTTCCAGGGCCTTGCGGTAGTAATCAGCCGCCACATCGTAGTTCTTACGGGAGTCTTCGAGTATGCCGATTAAGGTGTACGTTGCCGCATTATCTGGCTGACGCTCAAGAATCTTCTTGAACTCGCCTATGGCGCGGTCCTCTTGCTTCGTGTTAACGAAGAGAGCGCCCAAAGCCGAGTAAGCTGCGATGTAATTTTGATCAATCTCCAATGCCTTTCGCAGTTCATTCTCGGCACCTTGAGGGTCATGTTGGGTGCCATAAACCTGGGCCTTCAGGAAGTGTAATGACGCGATGTTCGGGTACGAACTCAGCGGTTGGTCAATGGTAGCGTGAGCTTTGTCAAACTCTTTTCTGCTAGCATACAAGTTGATCAGTCCGTTTAGAGCATTGTAGTTCGTTGAACTAATTTTGAGTGCGCCTTGATAAAAGCCCACTGCTTCTTCAGTTTTGTTTTCCAACTGTGCAACTGACGCTAATTTATTGTAAATCTCGGGGTCATTAGGCGATGCCTGCTTAGCTGTATCAAAGTCCTGGCGAGCGGCAGTGAAGTTGCGCAGCTGTGTTTGCGCTGAGCCTCGGGCAAAATAGGTCTTAGCTCGAATTTCTTCCAGCAGTTGTGGTGAGCTTTGGCGATCAGGGATAGTCTTGCTTAGCCGTTCAAGTAAATTTGACGCCAAACTCACGGCACTCTTAGGATCACCGGCGGCAATATTGATCTGAACCTGCAGTATTTTAGCAGGCAAATAGTCGGGATAATTTCGTTCCAATTCGGCGGCAAAACTTCTGGCCTGATCGATGGCCCCCAAATTGAAATTTGCCTGGGCCATAAAATACAATCCTGCTTGTGAATTGGGCTCCTGTTTTAACACCTCCTTCAAATCCTCGATTGCCGCTTTTGCGCCGTCAGTCTGACCATCTTGAAGTCGTATTCGCGCCCGGAGGATAAGCGCCTGTCGGTCGTGCTGATCCTTCTTGAGTGCTTCCTCAACCTGCGCAAGGGCGCCATTCTTGTCACCCTTATTTAACAGGATTTCCGTAAGTCGATAGCGGCCCTGGATGTAATCAGGCGACTTGGCTAATATCTCCTGATAAATTCTGACGGCATCATCCTTGCGATTAATAGTCGAATAGAAATCAGCCAGAATCGCCTGACTTTCCGGCTTATTCTTGTCCATATCGGCGATAGCCCGGTAGGTTTCTTCGGCCTTTTCAAGCTGGTTACTGACTAGATAAAAACTTCCAAGGACGAATCGCGTGTTCCGATCGGAGGGAGCGAGTTCCACTGCTTTCTTTAACTCCGCTTCGGCTTCGGCGGGGCGGCGCGCTTGAACTAAGTACTTTCCGTATTCTGTATGGACCAGGGCCGAACCCGGATCGACTGAGACTGCTTTTTTGAATGTTTCCTCGGTCTTAGCGGGGTCGTTGGTAACCATGAAGAAGCGCGCGAGGCTGAGATACGACTGGCTCCGCTTGGGATCCAGCTCGATCGCGCGATTGAGTTCGGCTAGAGCCTCGTCCTTCCGCTTCTGCGCAAACCGTACGCTGCTGAGTAATATGTGGCCCTCAATGTCGTTCGGATTTCTCTGTAAGATATCGTTTGCGAGGCGCTCGGCCTCAGCCAATAGTTCAGGCCTTCCCGGACTCGCGGCTACAAAATAATTAGCCAGCTTGTTTTTGGCCTCAAGATTATTTTGATCCAGTTGGGTTGTCTTCTTGAGTTCTTCAAACATTTCCGGGAAACGTTGCAAGCCCTCATTGGCACGCGCCAGTCCCCAGTGAGCCGCTGCAAGTTTGTCGTCCAGTTGCAGAGCGTTGCGAAACTCAAGGGATGCTTCCTGGAACTTTGATTCCTTCAGGTAAGCTTCACCCTTACTGAGATGTTCGGCTTTAGCTTTTTCGGGATTACTGCAGCCACCGAGCGAGACTAAGGCGACGATAAGGACCGAGAGTAAAGCTGGATAGTAAAGAAAACTTCGGCGCATGGCATTCATTCTATTTTTTCGCTCCTCGCAATCAGGCCGGGTCTCACCGCGATTTCGGACTTGCCCAGTGTTTCCATCCCGTTGGCGAATAACCTCTGATGCGTACAATATGCGAGATCAATGTTGAGAGATGGTCAATCCCGCAGTTTTTCCTTAAATTGATGTCGATCACACGCACTTAGCCTCAGGTGGGGCCAACTCTCCAGCTTTACTTCAATCAGGCACAAACTGCGGCAATACCCTGGTCGCATTCGCAGCCAGATCAACTGCCGAATGAAGCGCCTCCGGGGTCGACTTATCCATCGGTGTTATGACGCGCACCATCGCCCCGTCTGACCGGCGCAACCGCACGCTGTCCAGCACCGTATAAACCTTGCCCCAATATTCGCTGGCTATAGCCCGACCCCGACCTTGATACCAATAGATCAGCAGGCTTTTCTGATCACCGTTCTGAATCAAATACCGGTTAGCGGCGAAAGTATTCCCATCCGGGGACGTAATCGTGACTTGGCCAGGATCGCTCATCGTCCAACCAGAACCAGGCAGGCAATTAAGCGGACTGTGATAGGTTGCGCCATCGCGTTGAGTCGCATAATAGCCAACATAAAAATTAGCTACCTGACCATCGGCGGTCCGATAGTCGCGCATCAGATAATCGCTTGCCCGCAAGACGGACAACGTATCCTTGTCGAATATCTGGTCGCTCCCCACTTGCTTCCAATTACCGAGCTCTGGCGGAAAGTCTTTTAATTCCTTGCGCACGACCGGCTTTTCGCCCAGATAGGTCCAGCTATTGACCACGATACCCGCGACAAAAATCACGACCAGGACCAGGGTAAAACGGACTGAGCCTTTCATCATTCTGTGCCTTCCGCTGTCATTACTTTTACCGTGGGTGTCACAGCACTTTCTCCTCTAGTGAATTCCTTGCTCTTTTGCGGTGGTTCGTCTTGTGGCTTATCGGCTGCGGGCTTGAAGCGATCCAGAATCCAGCCCACGCCGAACAAGAGCAAGAACGCAGCAATGTAAATGACCCAACCAGAAAACGAATGAAAGAACCCTTCCGCCACTTTGATTCCATAGTAATGCGACAGTACGCCTGTGCCGCTCACACGGAACGCATTTGTCAAAATCGCGATCGGAACGGCCGATAACAATAAAATTGTAGATCGCCAAAAACCATAACTCTTCAACCTATCGAATACATTTGTAGAACGCGTGGGGGAGCCTGGGCCAGGATGGGTGAAGTAAGCAAACACGACGGCGAGCGTCATCAAGGTCATCAGCGAACGAATACCGCTACATGCTTCAACCACTTCAAGCTTTTGTGTGTTAACGGCATTCAGCGGCAGCAGCTCAATTATGTTTCCCTGGCGCAAGACCGGGATACCTAAAAGTCTCATGGCCCAAACGGCACAGCTGGACGCGAAGAGCTGTAAGGGAAAAGCTATCTTGTTGAAGAGTATTGCCGGGATGGGAATCGATAACAGCAACAAGCCGAATGGTACGAGGAGCAATCTCAGTAATCGAACGCCCCAGAAGTAGACTACTAAGCCAGCCAGGATTAGAACAAGTGAAAGACGTTGTGTGTAGAGTTCTGCGCCTGCCACACCCGCCCAAAGAGCGAACAAGGCAAGAACGATGGTCGCTAACCCCAAATAAGGAGAAGGTCGCGATAGCTCACGAGCGAACCGGTCGCGTGATATCCAAAGAATATAGGCAACGATGAAAGGGATTAAGAGACCGTGAGAGTAGTTTTCGTCTGTCCACCAGGTGTGCGCAAGTCGCACCAGCACGGTGGCGTAGGCGAAGAGTAAAACAGAAATTATGGCGAGAACTCGCCAGAGGTTCTTGGTGACCAGGGCACTCATACCGAATTCCTTGGAGGTTTTCGCAGGAAAAGGGCAAGTTCCCCTGAGAAAACGAGCGGGTGACTTAGTAACTGTCTCCCAAAATAAAAGCTCGGTGCAGAGCTTATCTCAAGTGGGCGTCAGCTGACAAATACAAAAAGCCTCTAACCGAACAGCAGCACGAACTTCCAACTCGGCTAGCGGTGAAATTCCTCGAGCCTGCGATTTGAGGGTAGGGGGGAGGGAATCGATTCCTGACCGAGGCCCTTCGCCTTTCCTTATCGATTTGAGTTTTGACTACTGTTATGCAATAGGCGACACCGGGGAGTTGCCCCGGTGCCGCCTACTGTAAACACGAGTTACTGAAACCGCCTACAGACCGAATCTATTACGATATTCGGTTGAGCTAAGAAATGCCTTGACCATTTCCGCGTTGACGAAGTTGCCATCAAAGTTGTTGAGCTTCGTCAGCCAGAAGTTAAAGCCTTCGGCGTCTGGATCGCGCCGTAGATACCCGAAATATTGCATCAGGACAAAGGCGGAATTGAATTCTTTGCGCGAGACCGACGGTATATCTACTAGCTTGCTTAAAACGCCCGCCCGCGAGTTTCCGCGAACGAATTCCTGCAATAGCTGATCGCGTTCCGCCGCGGTGATCGTCGCTCCTACGTTTGCGATCAAGGCGTCCACGTATTGCTCGTTTGTTAGCCCCGCGTAGCGCGCCTGGAAGTCGGCGCGTTGCGTCCAGCCCTGTATGAACGCCTCCTGGTTAGCAGCGAGCTTCGCTGCCCACCCGTCTTCACCGACCACCACACCCCTTGCGATGGCAGATTGATCCTGCAGAAACTCGCGCAGCAGCGGCACTCTTCCGTAGGACGACTTATACAAACGGTAGACCAGGTACCCGGTCCCCTGAAACTCGATTGACAAGAAAAACGCTGCGGAAGTATTAATGCGTTTCGTTTCAATGCAATCGCTGTTAGTTCCGCAACCCTGCAATTGAGAAACCCAGAAGTCGCCGCCAGACTGGTCCGGCTCGCGGTTAAGGAAGTCTACATAGTGTTGGCGCACCATGTAGGACGGCACATCAATCGGATTGGCAATGTTGCCATAGGCGATAAGCACATCACTCAACTCCAAATGATTGATCGCTTCACGCAGGTGATTTCGTGTTCCGTTTAAGTCGCCTAAGTCCGCTGACGAATTTGCTTGAACAGCGGACCCGACCGCAGCGGTTAGTTCAAGATCGATTCGGGCAGCAGCAGGGAGAAGCTGCCGTTCGACATTAAAAGTGGCGTATGCATCCTGTGTCCCAGCGACAAATAGTTGGAGGTCGCTAAGAGTAGTGGAATCCATCAGCAATGAACTGGTTCCCCCCACTTGAGGTGAAGACGTGAGACTAGCAAGTTGGTTGCTTAGATTCTGACCGTCTCGCTTTATCTTTCCTACCTTTTTCCCCAAGCCGGGAGTTGGCGTCGGTGTTGGCGTCGCTGACGGAGTAGGTGTCGGCGTAGGCGTCGGAGGCGTAATTGGTCCTCCAAAATACAAACCACTAACGACTGCGGTCTTGGCACCAGTCCTATTCACCGAGATCTTTACCCGGCCTTTGATGTCCCAGACGAGATATTGGCCACCATTGAAGGAAGAGAGAGTCCTGGTATCCAAAACTGCATTAGTGGCCCAATCGAGCAGATCTACTCTCTGCGCCCGATTGTTGCCATCCCAATCCAGACTATAAACAGCGACTCGGTGTGCCTGCCCATCTGTTAGGTTGAGGTCTATTGTGAAAAACGAGGTCGAATCCCATCTGGCGGCAACGCGATCAGCTGCCAGGACCTTTTGCAGACCCCGAACATCAGTCGTCGAGGCCATCCAGGTCGCTGATCCATACCCTGACACGCTTACTTCGGCATAGCTCGGGTAAGTCATCGATTCGTTCACGGTGTTATGGCCGTCCGCTCCATAACCGCTTTTCCAATTACCTTTAGTGCTGGTATCCAACTGCACGAATGTCACGCTAGCCGAAGAAGGTGCTGGCGTAGGTGTCGGCGTTGGTGTTGGAGTAGGCGTCGGCGTTGGAGTAGGTGTCGGGGTTGGTGTAGGAGTAGGCGTCGGGGTTGGTGTAGGCGTCGGCGTCGGTGTTGGTGTAGGCGTTGGGGTTGGTGTGGGAGTCGGCGTCGGGGTTGGAGTTGGTGTGGGAGTCGGTGTCGGGGTTGGTGTTGGCGTTGGTGTAGGCTGCCCATCTCCCTGCGCCGCATCGAGTTGATCGAAATCACAGCCAATATCTTTGCCGTCTGTCGCAAGACCTTTATATGGGCTTCCCGAGGCCAAGCGATAATTGCCATTTGCGTAATCAACAAACTGCACATTGCTGAGAAGTGAAGGGTAGTAGTTGTTAGTGGGATAGTATTGAGCGGGTGCGCTGACGATCACGTTGCGGGCAAAGGCCGCGCCGGGGGTATAAAGGTTAAGCGTTGGCGTTCCAGCGCCAACATTGTCACCAATGAATCCGTACTGGTTGTGAGGGATGATGTTATTGCTGAAGGTAAAGTTTGTCGTCGGGGCGCCATAGAGCATTGTAATATTTCCCGTCTGCAGTATGGTGTTATGAATAAATGAAATCTGATCTCCGCCTCCACCCATCACCAGAAACTTGCCGTCACTTCCCCACTTAGGACCGTTAATATCTTCAAACAGATTGTTGACTATGCTTATTCTTCTTGTCTGTTGACTAATTTGGAGATCGTCACTTCCGAGTAGCTGAATCCCTCGACCACTATGGCGAATGATGTTGTTCGTGAACTGCACGTCCTGAACAACCGTCCAGGGAGCAGTCGCAGCTTGGTTTCTAGGTGTAAAGAGAATCGCATAACCATCCTGTCCATCCGCCCAGTTATTCTCAAAAGTGTTGCCATTGATGGTCACGCGCTGTGCAATCTTTAGTTCAAGAAGGTTTTTCACTGACCAGTGAGTACCGGCATAGCTCGGATCGCCTACACGCCATGAAAGGGGCTTGAAAAAGCGATTGTTGGTAATAGTGATGTCTGAAGGCACAAGGTTGGGAATAGAAGGATCAGCACCGCCGAACAACACATTCTCCCCCGCGGCTTCCAGGTAGTTATTGACGATCTGGAAGGGGCCCGGGCCGTTCCAACCGCAGATGGCCTGCGAGTCTTGGGCCACCACCTTGAAGTCTGAGATGTAAGAGTTGCGTATCTCTGTGAAAGCACTGTTGAGGGCGACGCCGCGCTTGACCCCCTGACCGGGAAGCGCGTGGATGTAGCATCGATCGAAGATGAAATGATGCGGCACTTCGGCGAGCGTCTGCGTTCCCGTGCCGAGCACGATCAGATCATAGACAAAAGCCGCTGCGTCTCTCGGCATGACCTCGATGCCCACGAAATGAAAGTGGTGTGCCGCCGAGGCCGTCTGCAGCACCGGGCTACCGCTGCCAGGTGATACAAGCTTGGGCATCGCTGACGCGTTCGCCGGCGTCACCCGCTGTCCATCGGCGGGCAAAAGCGGCAATCCGGAGGATTGAATGGTGATGTAGGAACTGCCGGACTTATTCGGAAGCGTAAAAGGACCTACGTAGGTAGCACCCGCTTCCAGCACGATGATGTCCCCCGGTTGCGAGGCATTCAGCGCGGCTTGGAAACTACCACCGGAGGGAACAACAATCGTCGCCGCGGAGGTATTGATGTGCGCCCCAGCATAAAGGCAAACGAAAACCGCGAGAACAACAAAGAATCTAAAATATCGATTTAGACCATGGGAAAACGCGCTCGTTGACAGCATGAATGACCTCACTTCGGAAACCGGACGACCTCAAGTGCGACGGTAAGTGCTGAGGTTCCTGGCTTTGCGAGCCCGCATCGCTGCGGGGGTGCCCTTAATCGGTGATCTGGACGTGCCTCGGATACGCCAGTGTTGAAGCAAACGGAAAGGCCGGGAAAAATCTATTACCGCACAGAAATAGTTGGGCCTTTCAGGTCGGAGGTTTCGGAAGTATTAGTGAGCGCGATCAGAACGTGAGCAGGAAGAGTGCGACGACAAGTTCCGGAAGACCGCAGAGAGTGAGGCCACGATAAAAGCCGGATTTCCGGGCCAATACCCGCTACCTTTCGATGAGGACGCGTATCCCTCGAATGCATTCGGTATTGGGGGAGACGAAACGTCCAGCACGTTCATTGAGTGCGGATGAGACCCGACTTGCGGATCGCGTTCGGCAACCTGACAATCTCCTCTGTCGAGCAGCTAAATCTAGAGGAGACTCACGGCTTTGCGCCACTGCCTCACGACAGTTTTGCCTTTATCGGTGCAATCTTCGTAGGAAAGATCGAGTTACTGTGCTTTTAGATCCAGTAACAACAAAGTCATTAAACGTGGTTTGCTCATGTTTGTCAAGGGGGTTACGAAAATTTGTCAAGCGGGTGCTGACAAAAAATGGCTTGTAATTACTGCGATCCGGCAAACCCCGGCGAATCGAAGTCACAGCCAATGTCTTTTCCATCCGTCGCAAGAGCTTTATATGGGCTTCCGGAGGCCAAGCGATAATTGCCATTTGTGTAATCAATAAACCGCACTTTACTGAGAAGTGAAGGGTAGTAGTTGTTAGTGGGATAGTATTGAGCCGGTGCGCTGACGATCACGTTGCGGGCAAAGGCCGCGCCGGGGGTATAAAGGTTAAGCGTTGGCGTTCCAGCGCCAACATTGTCACCAATGAATCCGTACTGGTTGTGAGGGATGATGTTATTGCTGAAGG
>DASZDU010000114.1:0-3593 GCA_035941655.1 Pyrinomonadaceae bacterium
GGGGCTTCGTCCGTTGAGTTTCCCGTCTTCTCTTCCGCTGCCAGTTCGGGGGATCGAAAACTTCTCGTTCTCCCATCTGTTCAAGCCGGCAAAAGTACCAAGCCAAACGCTCCCATCCGTGGCCGCCAGAATGGATCCGACGTTCTCGTGCGATAGGCCTTGTCTCAAAGAAAGCGTGGCGACCGCATAATCGCGAAAGCGATCCAAGCCATCAGCCGAAGCTACCCAAATACTGCCTTCACGATCCTCGAAGATCGAGTAAACGTCTTTGCCTGAGAGGCCTTCAGAGAGCGAAAACACATCTGCCTTTCCCTTATGTAGATGCACGACACCCCGGTCTTGTGTTCCGATCCACAAGCCGCCATCGTGATCGCGGAGAATCCTCTTAGCGCTTAACTGCCCTGCAAAACCCGGCAGTGGATACACCTCGGTTTTTCCTTCAACGAATCTTTGGATCCCACCGTGCCAGCCGACTAGAAGCGTGCCATCGTCGTTTTCGCCAATACCTCGGATCCCGTTCAGCTCACCGGGTAGCGGATAGAATTTTGGTGGCCCCGGCCGCCACCGCCAAATCCCGTCTTTCACTCCCGCCCAGAGATTGCCTTTGCTGTCTTCGTACAGATTGAATGCACCGCGGCCGAGGACGCCGTCGTCTCCGTAACAGTGAACACTGCCCCTCTGAAATTCACATAGCCTCCCGGTGGTAGGCGAGACTCCGCTGGCCCAGACCGAGCCTTCACGATCCTCAATAAGCTTGAAGACAAATTGTCCAGCAAGCTCTGGGTGATGAGTCAGGGTGCCGTCTTTCCAACTTGAAAGACCCTTTTGCGTACCAATCCAAAGCGTTCCATCGCGTGTGACGAGCAGGCTCATGACGGCGGGGGAGGGGAGCTGTTGACCTGCTGGTGGTTGCCAGGGAAGATTCCTGACACCATCGAAGCGGAGCAGGCCAGCTTCAGTGCCTAGCCAGAGATAACCATCAGGCGTTTGAACAATTGAGCTGATCGAGCTTCTAAAAAAGCCATCTCGGATCTTCCACGACGTGTGCGCGTATTGACTGACGTCCAACTCCGGATTCAACGCATGGGCAGACGCATAACAAGCCGCCAGCAGGAAAGACAAACCGATGCTGCGTGAGATGAAGGCCAGTGCTTGTCTCGGCGTCTTCGCCATGTGGGAATGTTATCTCAGAAGATCAAATGGGCGAGCAGTAGCTCCGACACCTTGAAGGCCCCGTAGGAATTCAAAAAAATGGTTCAAAATGTTGGGGCACATTATGGGCTCGATGGACTTTGGATCAAACTTCTCCCCAGTCTGATTTACTGTGCAAATAGGGTGACAGCATCCCCTTTACCAGTGAGCAAACGCATACCCTTTTAGGGGATTGACAATGGGCTGGCCCGAGAATAGTGTCTCGTCCTCCCCTTGTTGGTTTTGATGTGCCACTATGCGTCGAGTTCTCCCGCTCACGTTTTTCCTGTTGGTTTCGTTGACGTGCGTCAGCGGGCAATCTACGAATGCCTCACTCACTGGTCGCATAACTGATCCGCAGAAGGCCTTAATTGTCGACGCTAAAGTTGTAGCCATCAGCGCCGGCACTAACGCCCGTTATGAAACTGCCACGAATGACTCGGGCGAATACCACCTCGCGAATCTTTCTCCAAACTCATATCGTCTCGAAATCGAAAAGCCTGGCTTTAAGAAACTTGTCAATCCCGAGGTGATACTGCACGTGCAGGATGCGCTCAGAATTGATTTCGAGCTGACTCTCGGCGATGTATCGGAAACTATAACAGTGGAAGCTGGAGCGCCGCTCGTCAATACCGAGTCGGCAACTGTGAGCACTGTTGTCGATCGCACGTTCGTCGAGAACCTTCCGCTCAATGGTCGGAGTTTTCAAACTTTACTCACGCTCACACCCGGTATTGTCTTGACCGCCACGTCGCTAGGCGATCAGGGCCAATTCAGTGTGAATGGACAACGCGCTGATGCTAACTACTTCACCGTGGATGGGGTCAGCGCCAATTTTGGCGTTAATGGTTTCACAACCTTGACCCAAACCGCCAGCGGTTCCTTACCCGCACTGAGCGCTTCGGGTGGAACGAACAGTCTGGTGTCAGTAGACGCGATGCAGGAGTTTCGTGTGCAAACGTCTTCGTTTGCACCTGAGTTCGGACGCACTCCAGGTGGTCAGGTGTCGATTGCCACGCGCTCGGGAACAAATAGTTTTCATGGCACGCTCTTCGAATATTTTAGGAATAGCGTGTTGGACGCGAGGGACTGGTTTGTAAACCTCAACAACCTGCCAAAACCTCAAGAGCGACAGAATGACTTTGGCGGAGTCTTAGGTGGCCCAATCAGCAAGAATCGCACGTTCTTCTTTTTTTCTTACGAGGGACTGCGGCTCCGCCAGCCGTCCAGTCTGCAAACGGCGGTACCAGATAATGCGTCGCGACAGGCCGCTCCAGTTGCAACACGTCCGTACTTGAATGCTTTTCCTGTTGCGAACGGCCCCGCAGTGGGAGTGAGTCTGGCGCAATTCAACGCCGCCTTTTCGAATCCATCCACACTAGACGCCTACAGCATCCGGCTGGACCATGTGGTCAACTCGAAGGTCAACGTGTTTGGCCGTTATAACTACTCGCCTTCCAGTCTGGATCAACGAGGTCCCTTTTTTTCCTCCGGCAGGGTGCTAAGCACAATCAATTCGGTATCGACCTCCATCCATACTTTCACTGCCGGTATCACCCACCTGATCAAGCCGGAGATCAGCAACGAAGTGCGACTGAACTACAGCAATGACCGCATAAGGATCGACTACGCTATGGATGATTTCGGCGGAGCAGTACCGCTCGCCGATTCACAGTTGTTTCCCGCTCCCTTTACCTCAGCCGACAGTCTCTTCTTATTGATTGTCGCTGGCGCCGGAGAGTACGGCCAAGGCAAGCAGGGACTGAACGAGCAACGACAGGTGAATCTGCTCGACAATCTCTCTTTGACAAGGGGCAGTCATCAATTGAAGTTCGGCGTGGACTATCGTTGGCTCGCCCCTTTCACTAGCCCGTTTTCATATCGGCCATTTTTCTTTTTTTCCGGAGTTACGGCTAATCCTGGAGGAGCACTTTCAGGAACGGTTTCGTTTGCACAACCAGCTGCCTATCAAGGGAGCGCTTTACTGTCGCAAAACTTTTCGCTGTATGGACAGGACAGCTGGAAAGTCACACCGCGGCTAACACTGACCTTTGGCTTGAGGTGGGACATTAATCCGCCGCTAAGGGGCAAAGACTCGTCCAGTGATCCTTTCACCATAATCGGACTAAACAATCCGGCGACAATGACGTTGGCGCCGCGAGGCACTCCGCTTTATCAAACAACCTACGGGAACGTCGCACCTCGATTAGGTTTCGCTTATCAACTACATGGGCTACGAAATTGGGATGCGGTCCTTCGGGCGGGTTTCGGAGTGTTTTTCGATTTGGGGCAAGGCTCTCTGGGTGGAGTTGCCAGCTTCTTTCCCTACCTGGTTTCCAAGAATTTCTCGAATGTGGCGTTTCCGTTGAGCGCTCAAAACGCGGCGCCGCCCGCGTTTACCC
>DASZDU010000115.1:0-36501 GCA_035941655.1 Pyrinomonadaceae bacterium
TGAAGCGAGTGGCGCCGTGATAGTAGTGATAGGTGAGATAGGAAATCAGGAACAGGGTTGAAGTAAACAGTGCCGTCAACTGACAATTGCGGTGAGCCCGTATGTGACCGCGACGAATGAACCTGAAACCGCTTAGCAGTAGCAAAGCGCTGGTTGAATTCAGAACGGCATTCAAGTGCGGCAGGAAAGAAATGTATTCCGGCATTAAAGACAGTAAAAAGTGAAAAGTTAGTTTCAAGTTCCAAGTTTCAAGTTTCAAGTTCGGAGCTGGAACAATAACTACGATTCGGCGAACTCGAGACTCCGGAATTCCGAACTTAAAACTTGGAACTTGAAACTTCTTAACTCTTCACTGCTTTTCTCCCCTTCTCAGTCAACGAGTAAAAATCGTTTCCTTCTTCCTGAAGGAGTCCTTCCTTAACCAGTCGTTCCACCGCATCGAAAACTGCTGTTCGTGCTTCTGGATCGTTTTCACCTACTTCAAAGAGCGTGTGCAGATCAAGCGTCTCCTTGCCCCAATGCTCAAAGCTCTTCAAAACACTTTTTTCGATGTCATTCACGGCGGGATTTATCTGACGGAGGATTAGGGTTGCTTTTGTTTCATGTTCGCAACCATTGATTTCACATCAGGCGGGACAGCACGTCCGCGAGCATCGAGTAGCGGCGCAGATTGGGGAAGCGCTCGCCCGCCGCTCTCGGCTGCCGCAGCGGCGAGGGCTTTGCGTTTTTGAAACGGAATGGGAAGCCGGCCTTCATCTTTCAGATAAAGCAAAGGATTGACGGCAAACATCAACGCCATCAGCATGCAAACCATCGTAACGAAGAGATTGTCTGTTGTCAGGAAACTCACGGACGAAAGTGCATTCAAAACTGCCAGGGCCACAAAAGTAAGCGCCGCAATAATGCAAAGCAGGTTAAGTATGGTTGCTTCACGCTTCATGAGTAATGTCTCGCTCATCTCGCTTTGGTCCGGGCTTCGGCAGGCTATCGTTAGCCACTTCAGTGTTTGCCCTTGGCCGGCGGTGCAGTTCGTTCCGACATCTCTTCATAACCGCAGCGCTCACATTGCCAAACCGGAAACGCATTGGGATCGGTCGCACTCTGATACACGGCACGATTAGAGGGAATGATCTTGCCGCCGCAGCGCGGACAGACGCGACCGCGCGTGGTTCGCTTTTCAACGTCAATCCGTAAAAGATTTTCTTCAGCCATTTTTCTCGAGGTCAGAATAGTTGTCCGCGGGTAAAGTCTCACTGCTTATCAATAGGCTGCGGTACCGGATCAGGAGCCGGTTTGATTGCAAACGAATCAAAGAAAGTGACTGCAGCCGGGTTCTTTTCCTCTGCTCCTAAGATCATCAGCAAGTAAACGCGGCGACCGGCATCGAAAGCACGCACCAATCCTCGAGATTCCCCAACCGTGAGCCGGTATTGTCGCCCCGGCTTGCCAGCCAGAGTGAGCTCTCGAGCGAGTACCAGGTCAAACTTGCCACCCACTGCCGTCGCGAGCGATTCACCGAGCCCCTTCTTAAAGCCATTCATGAAACTTTCCAATCTCACGGCAGGCGTAAGTACTCCAGTGACACTGTCATACTCCTGCATTACAACCATGTAGAGCAAACCATTTGCATCATCGATACCGGTGTACAGGCGCAACAGGTACGTGTTTCCCATCACTGGAACGCGTTGAGTTTCTACCTGCGGCTTCACGGGCATCTTGACGGAAAACCCTTCGCCGGTCGGTGCCAGGAGGATCCAATCGCCAGAACCAGGGGGCGAGCTGGCCAAAGCTGTCGCTGCGACGAAGGTCAATAACAGCCATATCCGTGCGGCTTGTCGGGATGGAAACTCAAGCATTGTCGTCTTTGCCGGGATCTTCTTCGTCCGCAGTTGTTTCTTCTTCGTCGACCGCCCGGTAGCGTTTCAGCGCAACGAAGATGGTGCAAAAGATCGTGACCGGAGGTAACAAAAGCACCAGCACACCGATATTGAAGTTTCTGATAAAGAACGCATTGTTTGAACCGGCTAACGATGCGCGGCACATCGAGCATTGTCCGAACGCAGAGCCGGCAACGACCAGCACGACCGCAATGGCGGCGAACCACGGGAACGGCGGGAACCCTTTTAACTTCGAACAAATGCGCATCAATGTTCCTCGGCTGCCGGCGGCGGCGGCGTTTCCTTAAACTGATAACGCAAACCCGCCGATCTGAAGCTATCCGGGAAGAAAACAAAAAGAAGGCAGATACAGATGACGAGCATTGGCACGATTGTCAGGATCAAACTGAGCCTTTCAAATTTCAGGTGCATAAAGTAAGCCACGATCAACGCTGCCTTGATGATCGAAAGGCCCAACAGGATCGTCAACATGAAGTGAATTGGCATAGGCTTGTACGCCAGGAAGATTTCAATTAGCGTCAAGGCGACCAGCCAACCCCAGATCGAAGTAAACAGTTTGTTGCTACCTGCGAAATGCTCTTCAACGTGTGCGCTCATGCTCGACTCCTCCGCTTAATCTTCGAAAAGCGAACTCCAACCTATTTCGCCAGGTGGCCGCCAACATCCACCGATAAGATGTAAATCAACGGGAACACAAACATCCAAACGAGGTCAACGAAGTGCCAGTAAAGGCCGCTGATCTCGATGTCTTCGTGGTTCACTTTTTTCACACGCGCGGCAACCACGCCAAGATAAATTATGCCGGTGGCGACGTGAAACATGTGCAGGCCGGTGATGGTAAAGAAGGTGGCGCCAAACAGCGGCGACGGTAACTGGCCGTCCGCTGTGGTGAATGTCGACACCCAGTGCGCCGGCAAACTAAACGGTCGCAGGCCTTCGCTAATCAAATGGTTCCATTCGATCAGGTGGAGGATGACAAACGCCGCGCCAAAAACCATCGTTCCGAGTATCCATTTTCGCGCCGCTGCTTTGTCTCCACGGCTCGAGGCGGAAACACCGAAGACCATCGTCAAGCTGGATGACAACAAGCAAAAGGTCATCACCGACGAAAAGACGATGCTGGGATAAAACGGAAACGGCGTAGGCCAGACGTTTGACGCTCTCAGAAAACTATAGCCGATCAAAAGCGCGGAAAACGTCAAGGAGTCGGAAACAATGAACAACCACATCCCGAGCTTGCGATGACCGACGCGGTAAGGGTGTACTCCACCGCCCCAGTCGTTCGCCGGAAAATGTACTGCGCGTGCTTCAGTACTCACCTGTCACCTCCAAAAGATTAGACTCGAAACTCGAAACGTCTTCACTGCTACCGGACAAAGAACAACAGCACGAATAGATATACCCACAAAAAGTCCATGAAGTGCCAATAGAGGCTCACCGCATCAGCGCCGGCTTGCGCCTTTGTCAGAGCCAACTGATTTTCCTGCGGTGCGCGACTTCGAATGGCAAGATATGCGAGAGCAGTCAAGCCACCCAACAAGTGCACTCCATGTGCGGCCGTCAAAAGATAAAAGAAAGAGCTATGCGGGTTACTCGCAACATAAACTCTCTGTCCCACTAACTGACGCCAGGCGAGCAGTTGCGACGCGAGAAACCCGAGTCCGAGCAACATCGTCAACAGCAACCACGGTTTGTAGGCCTTGGCCGCCGCACTCTTTAACTTACGTCGCGCCGTTTCCAGTGTGACGCTACTGATAATGATGAGTGCCGTACTGAAGAGCAGAATTCGCGGCATCGCGAGGGGCTGCCAATCGCTCGACGAAGCGGCCCGGACGATATAAGCGCTGCTCAACGCTGTGAACATCATCAGAATGGAAGCGAGCCCAACCCAGGTTCCGATGCGATACCGGTTGGCGGATGACTGAAAGTCGGGGAAACGCCGGTCGTGGCCATTGCGCTTCGGCCCGCCATTGCCATTCGAGCCACCACGCTTCGGTCCGCCGCCGATTCCCTTCTTCGTCAGTGGCCTAGTGCTTGTGACCGTTGTGGCCATTACCGCCTACTCCTTGAGCTTGTTCGCTTGTTTCAGGTTCCGTCTGCATGACGTAATCATTCGGCGCGCCAGGCACGGCAAATTCATAGGGGCCGCGATAAACAACCGGCAAGACACCGGCAAAGTTATCGTGCGGTGGCGGAGTTGCTGTAGTCCATTCGAGCGTTGTCGCTTCCCAGGGATTGTCGCTGGCCTTCTTTCCTTTGAAGGCGCTCCAAACGAGATTGAAGTAAAACAACAGCTGCGTAATTACCGTTATGATGGCCGCAATGGAAACGAAGACCACCAGTGGATGTAATTTGGCCAGAAATTCATACTGCCCAAATTCGGAATATCGACGTGGCATTCCGACCATGCCCATTGTGTGCATGGGAACGAAGATGCAGTAGACCCCGACGAAAGTAATCCAGAAATGAATCTTGCCCATGCGTTCGCTCATCATGCGGCCGAACATTTTTGGAAACCAGAAGTAGATCGCGGCGAACATACCGAAGATTGAAGCCACGCCCATCACCAGGTGGAAATGTGCCAGCACGAAATAGGTGTCGTGCATTGGCAGGTCGAGCGATGTTTGACCGAGCACTAAACCGGTGATGCCGCCGGCCACAAATAACGACACGAAGCCAATCGCAAACAGCATAGGCGTCGTGAAGCGAATCCTCGCGCCCCAGAGCGTACCGAGCCAATTGAACGTTTTCACTGCCGACGGAACGCCGATCGAGAGCGTCAGTATTGAGAAAGTCATCGCCGAGTAGGGGCTCATGCCGCTGATGAACATGTGATGGCCCCAGACGAAGAAACCCAACAGTCCGATCGCGAAGATCGCAAATACCATCGCGCGATAACCAAAGATCGGTTTGCGTGCGAAGGTTGAAAGGATGTGTGACGTCGCGCCCATGCCTGGAAGGATGGCGATGTAAACTTCCGGATGTCCAAAGAACCAAAATAAATGTTGCCAGAGAATCGGTGAGCCGCCCGTGTGCGTCGTCAGTACTGAGGATCCAAACACCAGTCCGCCGGGAATAAAAAAGCTGGTGCCAACCGTCCTATCGAGCAGCAGCAAAATACCGCCGCCAAGGAGTACTGGAAACGAAAGCAGCGCAAGCACAGCCGTGGTAAACCAGGCCCAGCACGTCAACGGCATGCGCATGAGGGTCATTCCTCGCGTGCGCATATTCAGCAAAGTGGTAATGAAATTAAGGGCGCCTAACAATGAGCCTACGCAGAAAATTGCGATGCTGACGATCCAAAGATTCATGCCGGCGCCCTGCCCCGGGCCGGCGGGCGTGCCGACCGCACTCAAGGGTGCGTAGCCGGTCCACCCGCCAATTGGTCCTACGGTTGCACCGCTGCCCCCACCGAGCCAAAGTCCCAATGCCGAGTTCGCGATGGTGGTGTTTCCCTCTACAAAAATAGCCGCGAGTATGACTATGAACCCGAGCAGCGTTACCCAAAACGACATCATGTTGAGAAACGGGAAGGCCATGTCTTCAGCGCCAATTTGAATGGGAAGAAAATAATTTCCGAAGCCACCCTGGGGCGCTGTGGTCAAGACGAAGAAAACCATTATGGTCCCGTGCATGGTTACCAGGGATAGATAGAACTCGGGATTCATGATGCCGCCCGGGGCGCCACTCGGGAAAAGCGTTCCCAGGATCGACCAACTGGTGCCCGGCCATGACAGCTTAAGCCGCATCAACACTGACATCGTCATGCCCACCAGCACGGCGGCGAGGGCAAGGATGATGTACTGGATACCGATAACTTTATGATCCAGACTGAAGATGTATTTGCGAATGAAGCTCTTTGGCGCCTCGTGGCGATGCACCGCTTCGTGAGTTTCAGACATCTCTGATCTCCTGGTGGTTAGGCTTAATCGTACGTTCTGCTAGTACGTAGGCAATGGATACTTTGCCAGTAACTCGGTCACGCGTGTTTGAAACTGATCTTGCGGCAAAGCCACCAACGCCTGATGTTCAGCGACCGGCAGCACCAACATGAAACTCTTCATGCGAAAGTGAAACTGTCCACAGAGCTCCGCGCAGGCGAGTTCATACTTGCCCGGGCGGTTTGCTGTGAAGTGAACACGGATCACCATGCCGGGAACGAGGTCCTGCTTAAATCTCAGTTGCGGCACCCAAAAGTTGTGGATTACGTCCCTCGAGCGAAGCAACAATTCGACGGGTTGCCCTTCCGGTACGGCGATTACGCTGTGTACCACGTCATCTTTCGCATTCGGGTCAGTTTGGTCCAGGCCAAGGTAGTTGAGCGCCGAATCGTCGATCAGGTTCGGATCGGTGCGTCCGAACACTGCGTCCGGACCGGCGTAGTGGAAGTTCCATTGAAACTGCTGCGCGACTGCTTCGACTTGATACGCTCCTACTGGAGCTTTGTTGAAGTGAAGCGACGCCCAAACGCTTTGCCCCATTACCGCGAGGCCGATAAAGATGATCGCAGTGACGACCGTCCAGACAACTTCCAGCCGATTGCTGCCATGCGTGTAGATCGCGCGATCGCTTGGGCCGCGATCGCGATACTTCCAGACCACGTAGCCAAGTCCGATCTGTGCAGCGGTGAAAGCCAATCCCACCACAACGATGGTGATTAAGAATTGTCTGTCGAGGGCGGCCGCGTGTGAAGAGATGGCTTCAGGAAACCACCACTTCTTAACAAAAAACAGACCTACCGAACCCAGCGTCAGGATCCAGATGATAACCGCAAGAGCACGTCCCATCGGTTAGGCTCCTTAGGAAGTAAATGGTGAATGGTAAATAGTAAATGGTTAGAAGTCGCCACGGCCAACGTCTATTCACTATTTACCATTTACTATTCACCGGTTTAAGACCATCAAAATAAACAGAAGTGGCAAATAGATAACAGACGCCAGCAACAGCCGTCGCGCCTCTTGTCTGGACTTCGAAAACGCTGCCCGCACACTGCTGTAGAGAAACAGTAAACCCAAAACTATCGCACCATAGAAATAGACTCTGCCGGAAATACCGAGCACCGCAGGAAGCAAACTTACGGGCAAAAGCAAAACGGTGTACACAACAATTTGTTGGGCAGTGACGCGGCCATCGGGCTCCACGACAGGCAGCATGAGAATGCCCGCGCGCGAATAGTCTTCACGATACATCCAGGCGATCGCCAGAAAATGTGGGAACTGCCAAAGGAACAGAATCGCGAATAGCACCCAGGCTTCCAGTCCTATCGTTCCACGCGCCGCTGCCCAGCCGATTAGCGGAGGCACCGCTCCGGGAAAGGCGCCTACCATCGTCGAAAGCGAAGTCCGTGTCTTGAGTGGTGTATAACCGAATAAGTAACCGGCAATGACTGTCAGACCGAGCAAGGCCGTCAATGGATTTACGAGCACTGCAAGGTATACCTGAGCCAGCACGATAAGGCTGACACCGAAAGCCAGCGCTTCCCACGGCAAGAGCTTGCCGGACGGCAGCGGCCGGTTGGCAGTGCGCCTCATGAGCGCGTCGAGGTCGCGCTCCATGTATTGATTTATTGTGGCGATCCCAGAAGATAGCAGCGCAATCCCGAGCATCGCACGCAGCAGACCGGCGTAATCGATCCGCGCACCGGAGGCCAAAGCGAATCCTGCCGCGGAGGTCAGTACGATCAGGAAAGTAATCCGCGGTTTCGTCAATTCCAAATACGCCGCAACGCGCTCCCGCGCCGTCAGCCGCTCAAGCGCAACCGCAGCCGGATTAAGATTGATTGCAAACTCTTCCATTATCTTTAAACCGAAACGCGTGGTTCAGATGCGCGTAGTTCAGAGTTCAAGCTTTAGCTTGCTTCGTCAGAAATACAAGGTTGAACTCGTTTGCTGGGAGCGCAGGCATCTTGCCTGCTGCTTCGGGACCACGAACGTTGAGGCAGACAAGATGTCTGCGCTCCCAGCTACCGACTCTAGACTTCATGAACGCTGCGACGCAGTTGCATATTGATAAGCAGGTTCCGATGCGCGCAGTACTCTGAAGCTTCGCAACGTCAAAACTATCGTGGTGGCAAACACCAGCGCGCCGCAGGCTACGTGGGCCACCGTGATACCGACCATCGGATTCAACGGCTGCGGATCATTAGGCGACGCCATTCTGGTAATGAACGCTGCGATCCCCAGCAGCAATTGAACACCCAACAACGAAAGCGCAATCTTCGCCGGGCGCGTCAGAAACGTTTCGCCTGCGTGGCGTCGCAGAATCATGACTGCAGCGGTTACCAACAACACCGTTACAGCAACTGCGCCACCGACGTGTGTCCAGAGCAGGTCCGTCGGCAACGGCTTGTCCCAGGTTGCTGAATGCCTGAGCGTCGCGCCAATGATCAGTTGTACAAAGATCGTCACTGCGGCGGCGATACAAACGTGGCGTACCGCCAAACTTCCCTGCTCGTCTATTCTCGGACGTTCTTCAATCCAACTGCGCGATGTGAACACGGCAAGGCTGACGGTAATACAGAAAAAGAGTTGCGCCAACGTCGCGTGTGCAGCAGAAACGACCAGCGGCAACATTAACTTGACAGTTAAACCGCCAAGTAACCCCTGTGCAATGACAACCACCAGGGCCAACCAACCTAGTCGCTTGACCCAGCTTCTTTTCTCTTTCAACAACAGGAAGACGACTAATGCGATTGTTAGTAGACCTACTGTTGTGGCCACCATCCGGTGACCATGCTCCCAGAAAAGATTGCCAACCATGTTCACGCCAGACCGGATTCCCAAAGACTCAACCTTTGGAAGAAACCGGCCTTCCGTGAGCGGCCAGTCTGCGGTGGCCAACCCGGCATCGTGGCTGGTGACCAGCGCGCCGGCGATGATTAAAAAGAATGTGGCTCCCGCGACAATCAGCGCGAACCGATGTAATCCCTTGTGCATATTTCCGATTGCCAATTGCCGATTCGCTGGGAGCGCAGGCATCTTGCCTGCAATGAGCGCGAGCGCGAACAACCGTTTTGCTAGCAGTATTTCGCACCTTCGGCGCTTGCAGGCAGGATGCCTGCGCTCCCAGCAGCGGCAATCGGAATTCCTCTCTAGTGTCTGCCCAACATCGGAAACTCGAGAGCCGGCATCATTTGCAGGCCAGGTTGACCCGAGGCCGTGGCAGCCTCGCCAAACGTAAAGTCAGCCTTGCCAGCTCCGCCTGCCGGCACTGTAACCTGCATCGTCTTCTCCGTTCCGGTGGCGCCGCCTTCATGCCACGCTGCAACCGTGTATGTCCCTGCCGGCACGCCCTTGATCGTGAAGCTGCCATCTGCACCGCTGACCGCGAACAATGGGTGCTTCAGAACGCCGATGTACGCCTTCATCCACGGGTGCTGATTACATTTCACTGGAATCAAAACTTCGGCACGCGCAAAGGTCTTTTCAATCGGTGGCGCGCCGTTAGGCTGCGTCTGATTCCATTCCGGGTTGTTCTTTGGGGTTGGGTGAATATTGTGTTGTGTGGGATCGCTGTTGGTAATGCTCAACTTCTGACCCGTCATCAGACCCATAACGTGTGGCCGGTAATGGCAACCGTTTTGATCCAGCGTAGCTGCTGCAGTCGCCGCAGGCCAGGCATAACCATCAACCTTTGTACCGTCAGCAGCGGCGCCGTCCTTGATATATACGAACACGTTAGCCAACTTGCCGTTGGCTACGACGTTGTCTTCAGTGGAAAGGTTTGGATCCTTCTGCCCGCAAACCGGATCGGCGGACGTATCGATTTTCTTGGGCGCCGGCGCTGCACCATTGTAAGCAATCGTGCCGGACACGCTGCCGCCGTCACTGGGCGGGGCCTTGCCGCCGGTGGTCGCCGCCGGTCCAGCTTCAGGCCCTTCAGTCTTTGTGCCGCAAGCTGAAGCGAGTGCCAGCAGCGAGAGAATAATAGTTAAAACCAGCCAGACTTTAGTCTGCTTCATAAACATGATCAGTTCCTCCAAATCCGAAATGACTTTTTAATAACTTTAGCACGGGAAGCGATGGGAAGTAGACCCGTCGCACAGCGCCAGTAGCGTCCTGGTTTGGTTTTCCGTAACGCAAACTGTTAGTTTGCGGGCCTCGTACACCATTGATCGCTCGCAAACTAACAGTTTGGGACACTACTCTGCGCCCGTGCTGTTACATCGCTGCCGGTCGCGAGAACTTTCGCACGCTTCGGTTCTCCGCCAAAGCCGGTCGTTTCGAACGGCGCGGCCTGTTAAAAGTGGTTTCCCCGCCCCTGCTCCTCGATCGTATCTGGGCCTTCTGTGCCGGCGGCGCCGCAGCCGGTGGAGCCACTGGCGCGGTCGCCAACAGCCGTCGCTGTTCATCCGGTGTCAGCAGCAGCATGTAGCGAACCAGTAGCCTCGCGTGATCATCATGATATTCGTTGGCGCTGGCGGGCGGATTCGGCAAGTTGATAACCCACCGCTCGCCCTCTTTTCTAAACAGACCAGTAGGCATCGCTGTACCAGGACTGATCTGCGACGGATCGAGCAACCAGCGGAAGGTCCACTCCGGCTTCAGGCGTTCCCCCGACAACAGGAAGTTTGGCGCTATCGCTTTGGCATCGTGCGCAGGATCGCCCGTGATGTGGCACTTCAAGCAGGGAGTGCCGGACGTAAACATTTGCCGCGCCACCAGTTTCTCCTGCTCACTCAAAGGTTGGAGCGGCTCCTTAATATATGGCTCCTGCTGACCTGACATGGCCATGAAGAAGCGCACCAGCGCTTGCAATTCGTTTGGCGAGAAGTTGAACGTCGGCATACGAAACTTCAGATAAGGCCGCACGCCGTTTCGATCGAGGCCTGGCTGCGCTTTCAAATGTCCGCTGGTAGCTGGCAGCGCCGGCATTCTGCCGGCCCCTCCGCCTGGTGCACCAGACGCGGTGTTGCTTGTTGCCGCCTGCGCACTGCCGCCGTTAGCAGCCTGCGGACTCGCCTGCGGAGTGCTGGTCGCTTTGGCCCCCTGCTCGGCATTCGATATTGCCGCATTTTGAGCGGGAGTCTTCTCACCACTTAAAGAGGGATCGTGCAAAAAGCGCAACAGCCAGGCTGGATCAACACGCGCACCCTCGCTGGTTAACCGCGGCGGCAATAAATCTTTGCCTTCCGGTGTTTGATACAAAGGAAGATCCATTACGACCGAACGCTGGCCCACCTGCACCTGATGACAACCGACGCAGTTATATTTTTTGATTATCCACCAGCCGTTTTGAATGTCCTGCCGCCGGGTGTCCTGCGGGTCATAAAAAAGCGACTGCGGCACGTTTGAGCCTTCAGCTCCCACGCTGCCAAGCAAAAACGTCGTCAAAGCATTGCGCCATTCGGGCGTGAGATACGGCCGCGGCATGCGCAGTCGATCTTTAGGATCCTTCTCTTTGCCCTGATCGTAAATCGAAGGCTCGGTAATCTTATGTTCGAAAAAGCCTTTGTGGTTGTACCAGGGTTTTTCTTCTTTTGCTGCGGTGTCGGAGGCGCCTTCAGCCGTTGCATGCAGCTTCAGCGGGTCATGACCCTCCTCGGCGCTCTTGGTTAAGAGTGCAAAGTCGAGCCGTTCGATTGGCGTCGCGCCTTCGACAGTTAGTTCCTTACCGATGCGCTGTTCGTCTTCAAATCCTTTTATCTCGTGACAGCCGGCGCAACCGTATTGCTTGATCAGCACTTGCCCCTTGTCGCGCAACTCAGGACTGTCCATGAACGACGCGTCGGCATACTGCGGAGGCGATGATAAGGAGAAAAGATAACTGGCAATGTCGCGCGCGTCCGTTTCCGATAAGCGGAAATTCGGCATCACCGTCATGTTTTGAACCTGCAACTCGGCGCCGTCATTCGGACAACGCGAATGAAGTTCAGTGTCAAACACATAGGGCAGGTTATGTTTCGCGTAATCGTCGGCCGTTAGATCGCGCTTCTCTTTCGGACAATACGGCGCCCAGCGTTCGCGCGGATTGTGAATCCAACGAACGATGTAATCGAAGTTTGCCTTCTCGCCTACCTTCTGAAGATTCGCCGCAAACGTGCCGCCAATCTTATTGTCTTCGTCGCCGATTGAATGACAACCGAGGCAGCCACGCGTTTCGAAGAGTTCTTTACCGTGCCCCGCATCGCCGCGTTGTTGTTCCGGAAGTTTACCTTCGAAACTGTCCTGCCAGAGATATGCAGCGATCGCCTGGATTTGTTGCGGGCCATCAGCATCACGCATGTTCGGTCCGGTATTGTCCTGATGAGCAGCGAACCGCCAGAAGGTTGGCATCTTGGTCCCGGGACGAAATCCCTGCGGGTTTTCAAGCCAAACCGGTACCCATTCCTTGCGGAGCTTCAAACGGACATCTTTCAGGTTTGGTCCAATCTTCTTCTGATCCTGCATCAAGTACTTCGACTGCAGGTTCAACTGATCGATGCGCGCCGCCAGAATGCTGTTAGTCACTTTCAGCGCCTCCGCCTGGGCCAACAGCTTCTGCGCTTCTTCGTCGGTAGTTCCTTCGGGCGGGTTCTCGTTGAGTCTGATTTGTTTCTCGTTGCCGATGATCTGGTCTTCCAGCTGGCTGATATTTTGTCGCGTGCCGCCGAGTGCGTCCGTCTCGCGATCAAATCCTTCGTAGCGATGACAACCCATGCAGCCGCGTTGATAGAAAAGATCGCGTCCGAGATTAAGCGTGTCGGCGCCCTGAGTGACCCTGTCCTTTGCGTGACACTGCTGGCAACCGGCTTCGGTGTTTTCCTTTTCAAACATGGGCCAAAGCCAGAATTTATGTCGTCCGTGACCCTTCTCTTCGCTCGTGGTCGCGCGGCCGTTACCCCAGTGGCAGCTGGCACAACCAAACTTATCCGGTGCATGAATCTGCAGAATTTCTTTATTGGGGTGACTTACGAACGCGCGCGCAAGACTGTCAGGCTTCTTGCCCGGTCCCCCAGGCGCCAGATCTTCGGGACGCAGGTCGAGCGGCTCGCGTATGCCGACGTGGCAAACTTCGCAGCGGTCCACGATATTGTATTGATTGACACTGATCTGATGCGGCAGAATCGAATAGTCAAACTGTTCCATCTTGCGCAGCAGTCCGTCAATCTGGCCCGGACCAAGCCCGGTCATGTGGTGCTTGAGATAATCGTCGCGCTTCTTCGCGAGTTCGGTAGGCTCCTTCAGTAACTCGGCTTTTTCGCCCAGGATTTTCGCCTTTTCTTCACGCAGGTCGTTAAAGAGTTTTTCGAGCTGCTCGTAGTTCATTTTCTGCGTAGTCGTTTTCCCGGAACCATCGGCAGCCGGCAGATCAACTTCTACGAGTTCGGCGCGCTTCTGCTGAGCCTGCTTGCGGTATTTTTCTTTTGCGCCGCCCGATGATATCTCCACGTTGTAGTTAATGACGGTGAGTTTGCCGCGTTGATTTTGAAAAGGCTCGGTTACGGCGTCGAGTTCGCTCTGGATTTGTGCAACCTTGCGGTCGATCTCGCCGATCTGCGGTTTGACGCCTTCCAGTGCAGACTGAGCTTCACTATCAAGTGTCTGGTATTCCGGATCTTGTTTGACTTCTGCTTCGGTATTACCGGCTTGCGGCTTGATGCTCTTCAGGTATTTCGTGTAGCGGCTGACAAACTGTTGCTGCATCCCCTTCCAGGGACGCTGGCCAAATGCTTCATCGTAGAGCGACCAGGCGAGTGTGGCGGTGAGCAGCAGGGCACAAACGAGCATGATGCCGCTCGTCGAGCGGCTGACGATCGGGTCCTGCGCCGGCATCTCAGGCGCTTTCTTTATTAACGCCTCATTCGTTTCAGTAGGCTCTGGCACTAAGCGTCAGTCCTCCGCACTCATCAACAAACGAGCTGTCTCAGATAATCGTCAGATATTGAACCAGGGGGTAACCCAAACATACTTAATCGTCAGCGCCAGCCTGAGGATTAGTTTCACAGGCATCGCCAGCAACACACTCACCGCGAAAAACTGGAACGTCACGTATTGAAGCAGACTGGTTCTGGCCAGCAGTTTCTGCTCAAACGCGTCTTTCGGAAACAGGTTAAGAGGGCGCAGCGAAAGTTTTTTGAAATCCACTGTCATGAGCCAGTGGAAAAACAGGGCCCCTAAAACATAGAAACCGCTCACCACCAGAAAACCGAAAATGAATTTGAACGGATTCGCCGAGAGAAATCCCAGATGCAGTGCCTTGCCGATTCGGCTCATCGCGATCCAGTCATGAAGATCGACATTTTTGTCGAACACTACTGCGTTGTGGTCCCAGGTCTGTCCCGGCCAGAACCAGATCCAACCCGGGCCGCGAATGAAAGTTCCGATGACGATCAGCAGGATCCACATCAGGAAGCCCCACGCAAACATGCCAACGGCGAAGCGGCGTTGCTTTAGCGTGTAGTAACCATTGCCAAGCGGATTTGAGTCGACATAAGGAAAAACCATCAAACCAACCATGATGATCGACGGCATAACCACGCCGGCGATCCACGGATCGAAGTAGACCAGCATTTCCTGCAGCCCCAGGAAGTACCACGGAGCCTTAGATGGATTCATTGTGAGGTTGGGATTGGCCGGTTCTTCAAGCGGCGCATTGAGGGTGATCGACCAAACAAAAAGAACGACGGTTACGATAACCGCCGCCAAAAATTCGATGCGCACCAAATAAGGCCAGACGTGAATCTCGCGCGCCCAGCCCGGCCGCCACGGTTCAGCTTTGCGGTGATGCGTTTTCGCCAGCTTCGGATCAGTTTCCAGTTGCTCGATTAGTCGATCGTTCGCGTTCGATTGCTTAATTCCAAGCCAGGTGAAGAACGGCACCAGGAAAAGCATGGCTACGATCGGGACATTGTCTGGCGCAGAGGAGATAACCCATAACTGGTGCCAATCTTCAACGAGGAAGATAGCGGCGACCAGTAGGAGCACGAGCACTCCCAGCGTTATCAGCTTGCCTTTGCTTAGTCTCAGCTTCGCCATCTTAATATAGGCCCAACAAAGTTCTCTCCGACGCGTAGCGTCGGTATGAGTTTAGCCCGGCGTTTCAACGCCGGGAAAACCAACAGAGATGTCCGCGTCGCGTAGCGACGCATGAAACTGGAATTAAAAATCGATCGTCGCTACGGGACGAGAACCTGCAATAACTTGATCCCGGCTTGAAACGCCGGGCTAAACTCATACCGACGCTACGCGTCGAAAACAGTTGATCATCCATTACTCATGATCAGGTCTTTTTCTTCAACGCCTTCATTTCCGATTCCAGCATCACAGGCGCGGGTCCGGAGATGCCGCCGTCTTTTCGTATGCGCCAAAAATGCACCGCCATGAAAATCGAAGCGACCAGGGGAATACCGATGCAATGCCATATGTACGAACGCAATAAGGCATTCGCATCAACTATAGATCCTCCTAACAGTCCAAAACGCACGTCGTTAAAAGGAGTCATTCCCAGCTGCACCCCGAAGGGCCCCTCGGAACCGAACATTGGCGTGGCTCGTGCCATGTTCGTACCGACGGTGACCGCCCAGAAACCAAGTTGATCGTCAGGCAGCAGGTATCCGGTAAACGAAAGCAGCAAAGTCAACACCAGCAAAACCACACCGACGCCCCAATTAAATTCGCGCGGACGTTTATATGAACCAGTAAGCACCACGCGGAACATATGCAGCCAGGTGGTGATCACCATCAAGTGCGCAGCCCAACGGTGCATGTTGCGCAGCAGCTTCCCAAAGGGAACGTCGTGTTCGAGGTAAAGAATGTCGCGAAACGCATCGACCTTGGTCGGATGGTAGTAGAACATTAAGAGCACACCCGTAAAGGTGAGCACGATAAACAAGTAGAACGTAATGCCGCCCATGCCCCAGGTGTATTGGTAACGCACTGCGTCACGATTCACCTTGGCCGGATGCAGATGAAGAAAGACGTTTGAAAGGACTGCGAGCGATCGGTTGCGTGGATCGGAGCGATCGTGCGAGACGCGGAAGATTGACTTCCAAAGCTGAGTCTCCTGAATATCTTTGTACTCTTTCGCCTCTTCAATCGCGCGCGCCTTGAGCGCAGTACTGCCCTCCTTCACTTTCCCAAGCAGGCCGGTGCTGGCTTTCTCATCGCCAGTCAACTGCTTCGTTTCTTTAGGATCAGGATTCTCGTCCATGAAACCTCAAGCTTTAAGAACTATAACGGGATAAACGCACCCGGATCGTTGAACTCGTTCTTCTCACCCTTGGGCCATTTATAAAGGCGCCCGATGTCCACCACGATTTGCCCTTCTGCGTCGAGTTCGACGTGCGCTCGATCCATCGGTCTCGGCGCGGGCCCTTCAAAGTTGATCCCTTCGCTGTCGTAACCGCTGCCATGACACGGGCACTTAAACTTATTCTCGCTTGCTTTCCAGTCAGGGGTGCAGCCGAGATGCGTGCAGCGTGCGTAGATCACAAAAACCCGATCAGACGTCTTGTCGACCCAGATGCGATATTGCTGTTGCCATTTTGTATCCACGCCGAGCGCATAGTCAGCAGGAAAGCCCACGGAAAACTTGCTGGAGGGTTCGAGAATAGAGCGTGGCAGGAAGAACCGGAGAAACATCAGGAAGCAGGTGGTAAGAAACCCAACCACGCTTGCCCAAACAATCCGCCGCCGCATTTTGTTTACTGCAGGTTCGGGCGCGCTTTCAACAACGGCGCCGGCCGGTCGCGGCGGCGTCTTCGCGATCGGGGGCAACGGAGGCTTGACTGCCGGCGGCGCAGTGGCGGGAACTCCGGCGCCAACCGTCTCACCCGGCGACGAACTCGCGGTGTTACTCGTTGCACGCTCCTGATCGAGCGGACTATCCACTATGCGAATCCTCCGTCAGAAAATGAACAAATACACTTCGACCCTGCAATCGAGTGCAAACTATACAACTCCCCGCATTGCAGGGAACACTCTCTGCGCAAGTGCAAGTATTCGTCTATACATGAAGAGCGCCGGGCCAACCAATTAAATTATAAAAGGCTCGGGTGCGATATTTATAACCTGTTTTCCAATTTACTGGCAAGAGTATTCTCGGCAGCTTTGGAGTGCGCTGACCTGTCAGCGCTTTGGTCCAGGGCGGCTTGACGCCCTGCGCGTTCGATAATTTCAACCAACATTGGCCGCGACCAGGTCGCGACCGACTAAAGCGCTGACAGGTCAGCGCACTCCAAAAAAAGGCGAACCTTCTTTACTTACGAGGACAACGAAGGCGAAGAGCTTTAGGTAGAATTTGAAATGTTGCCGGCAGGCGACCCGGGATCTCACCATCCACTTCGACCTCAATACTCTGATTCAAGTCTACCGGACGAGCGAAAACCTTCGCTGCCAGCGCGTGTCCCACCTCAGCCATGCTGAGATGGGCGCCGACATATAAACGCGGGGCGTTGGCGAGAATCTTGGCGGCGCCCAAATCCCCAATACTGATCACATCAAACTTACCGTCAGCCAACTTCGCGTTGGGCGCTATCCTCATTCCACCACCAAAATAGCGCGCGTTGGCGATGCATAAGTTCGCCACCGTCATATGTCGGGCCGCGTCGTCGTCGAGTTGAACCACAACGCGAGTTGCCGATTTTTTTGCGGCAGTTTTCAGCATGGCGACGCCAAAGGAGACCCGTCCGGTGAGCCACTTCGGTCCCTTTGTCGGCAACCAGTCAGGGCCACCTTCCTTTACACGTGCCATCACGTCGGCGCTCATACCAAACGACGCCACGCCCAGGAAGTATCGCGACTCCTGTTCGCCATGATCATTTGTAAAGGTGATCTTACCCACATCAATCGAGCGCGTTTGTCCGTCACTGAGAATCCTGGCAGCGCCCGCGGCGCGAGCGGGTATGCCAATCGTTTTGCGAAAGTCGCCGCCGGTGCCGCTGGGAAGGATGCCGAGTTCCGCATCGCTGCCCACCGACAAGATTCCATTTGCTACTTCGGAGATGGTGCCATCACCGCCGCAGGCAATAATGAGCTTGGCGCCTTTCCGCGCTGCACTCGCCGCCAGCTCAATTCCCTCTCCCGCGCGTTTGGTGAACTTCGGAGTGAAGGCGCCAAAGTGTGTGGCGAGCTCGCTGGCAATGCCTGGCCAATCCGCGCGCGTGGCGCCGCCGGCGGATTCAGGATTAACGATGACGATTGGAAGCATTTTGAAAAGACAGAATTCAGGAGACAGCCCTTAGAAGTCAGTTGGCAGCTCATTCAAACTACTGACTCCTGACTACTGTCTCCGGAATTCTGGTTCTGCAGTCGCCGATCCTCTTCACCCAACTCTGCAATCTTGCTCATGACAAACTTTGAGATTTCAATGTAAATGCGCGCCCGATCGGGTTTTGTTAAGTAGTCTGACAGATCGAGTTGCGGCCCAAAGTGTATGCGAATCTTTTCCCCGCCTCGCCAATTTCCCAGCACTTGTTTCGGAAGGTCGTTTCCCAGCCCGGCGACAAAAACCGGAATCACCTGCGGTGCTGCGTCCTTTATGATCTTGCCGATCCCTGGCTGCGCCGGTAGGTACGAATAGGGATCGGCTCCTTTATTGCGCGTCCCCTCCGGATGAAAACCGATGACGTTGCCGGGTCCGTTTCTGCAGAGTTCGGTCAGCAGCCGAAATGAAAACTTGTCGAATGCGCGCTTCTCAAGAATCGGGTTTTCGCCCGAGGCAAAGAACGGCGGATACATAGACCACCAACCCATCACAAGATTTACAAATAGGCCCAATATTGAATCGTAAAAAAATCGCCCGCGCACGGGAAAGAAGAGTTGCTTGCGCCATGCGGTATGACGGAAGAGGGTGGTTGATACGACATACATGTCAAAAAACGATCGATGATTGGCCACGAGTAAAATTGGCCGATCTCGTGAGGCCACCTCGATGTTCTCCAGACCGTAGACGCGCATGAGGTTGTAAGTGGAAAGATGAATCCAGCCTGCACCAAACACTTTCTGGCACCAGGTCCAGAAGCGCTTCCAAAGGCCGTCGTTCATTCGCCGAACCCAGCGGAAGACCAGGCGTTCGAACGACGATAGAACTGCGAATTCATCCGATGAGGGTTCTAAATGTCCAATGTCCAATGTCCAATGTCCAATGTCCGCTTTGCCCGCGCTCGCGTCCTCGCTCGCTAAAATCTTTGGATCAGGACGTTGGACATTGGACATTGGACGTTGGACTTCTTGTCAGTCGATTGAGAAGTATTTCGCTTCCGGATGATGAACAATGATCGCAGAGGTTGATTGTTCCGGATCAAGCTGGAATTCTTCAGTCAGTTCAACTCCAATACGCGCCGGCTCAAGCAACTCAAACAGCTTCGCCTGATCCTCCAGGCTCGGACATGCCGGATAACCAAAACTGAATCGCGAGCCCTGATATCGTTGTTGAAATAATTTCCTGACATCCGGCGCGTCATCACCCGCAATGCCTAACTCTTCGCGAATACGTTTGTGCCATAGCTCCGCCAGCGCTTCCGCGCTTTCGACGCCTAACCCATGGAAGTAAAGATATTCAGCGTAGTTATCTGCCTTGAACAGCTCGTGTGCGTATTCACTGGCCCGGCGGCCCATGGTCACGAGGTGGAAAGCTACAACGTCCATTCGCCCGGATTCTTTAGCTGCGAAGAAATCAGCGAGGCACAAATTTTTGCCTGCGGGTTGGCGGGGGAAGGTGAAGCGCATCCGCTCTGTTTTCTGATCGTCGCTATAGATAACCAGATCGTTCCCTGATGATTGGGCGGGAAAGTATCCATAGACGACGCGCGGAACAAGCAGTTGTTCCCGCTTGCTTCGTTCCTTCAGATTCTCATAAACCGGCCGAACAGTTTCGCGCACCAGCGTCTCATATTCATCCGCCGGTCGCTTTCCCTGTTTGAATTGCCACTGTCCCTTAAATAAGGCCGTCTCGTTGACGAAGGCAAACACATCATCGAGATCGATATCGTCAACCGCGCGCGAACCATAAAACGGCGCTTGAGGAATGAGCACATCGGTGCGAACCGTGGAGCGAGTTGTGTGCGTGGTATCGCCGTCGCTTGTTGCGCCGCGCAATTTTACTCTCTTACTAATGCCAAGCTTCGCTTCTTCTCCGACGCGATCTTCAACGTCTTCAGACTGCTCGCCGTCCGTGGCACCCGCCGCCGCTGCCTTCGTCAGGTCCGCAGTGATTACTTGTTCGCCGTTACCGACGAGCTTATCCATCGTGTGTAATCCTGCAAACGCATCGCCGGCATAGAAGAGACTGCCTTTGTAGATCGACTTTAGATCCTCGTCCACGTAACGCCTGGTCAAGGCAGCGCCGCCCAGAATTACAGGCACCGTGATGCCACGCTCGTTCATGAGGTCGAGGTTGTCCTTCATGATCAGCGTAGATTTTACCAACAGGCCACTCATGCCGATCGCGTCAGCCTGGTGTTGCTCGTGCGCCTGGAGAATATTGTCGATTGGCTGCTTGATGCCGAGATTGATTACTTTGTAACCGTTGTTGGTGAGAATGATGTCAACCAGATTTTTTCCGATGTCGTGAACATCGCCTTTGACTGTGGCCAGCACCAGCGTGCCTTTTGCAGTTGCGCCACCCTTCTTCTCCATAAACGGTTCAAGAAAACGCACGGCCGCCTTCATCGCTTCCGCTGACTGCAGCACAAACGGCAATTGCATCTGACCGCTGCCAAAAAGATCGCCGACAACTTTCATGCCGGCAAGCAGGATGTTGTTAATGATATCGAGCGCCGGATACGTTTCGAGGGCAGTTGTCAGCTCCGCCTCCAGCCCGATCTTTTCACCGTCGATTATGTGGTTTTTGAGACGCTCTTCAACGGTTGCACCCTTCGATTCTTGCTTCGCGGCTTTAGCCTTCACATTTTCGAATAACGTAGTGAACGCTGTCAGCGGATCATAAGTACAAACGTCTCCCTCAAACTCGCGCCGGTCGTAGATCAAATCACGCGCGACTTTCAGTTCCTGTTCGCCGATTCGATTCAGCGGTTCAATCTTGCTGGCGTTAACTATGGCTGCATCCAGGCCAGCCTCAACTGCGTCGTGAAGAAACACCGAGTTTAGTACGACGCGAGAAGCCGGATTCAATCCAAAGGAAATATTGGAGACGCCGAGGATTGTGAAACAGCCGGGAAGCTCCTTTTTGATTCGACGAATTCCTTCGATCGTCTCCAGCGCGTTGCGCCGGTCCTCTTCAATGCCGGTGGATATCGGCAGCGCCAACGGATCGAAGAAGATGTCACTGGCCGGAAGACCTAACTCACCAGTGGCCTGTTCATAGGCCCGCTTGGCGATGGCAAACTTACCGTCAGCCGTTCGCGCCATCCCCTCTTCGTCGATGGTCCCAATCACAACGCTGGCGCCGTAACGCTTCGCCAGATCGATAACTTTCGAGAAACGCGGCACGCCATCCTCGTAGTTCGTCGAATTCAGAATGCTCTTCCCGCCTGCGTGCTGCAGGCCGGCTTCCATCTTCTCCCATTCGGTGGAGTCAAACATCAGCGGCAGCTTGATGTTTGTGACCAGTCGGGACGCAAGCTCGTGCATATCTTTTTCGCCATTGCGACCAACGAAGTCGACGTTGACGTCCAACACATGTGCACCCTCGCGCTCCTGCTCTTTCGCCAAAGCGACCAGGCCGTCCCAGTTTTCAGCGTTCAGCAAGTCGCGCATTTTCTTCGAGCCGCTCGCATTTACACGTTCGCCCACAATTAAGAACGAGGCGTCCTGCGTGTACGGTTGCTGAAAATAGATCGACGAAGCGGCCGGAACGAGTTTGGCGTCGCGCGCTTTGGGTGAAATGCGCTGCATGGCTTCGACCACTAACTTCAGATGGGCCGGCGTTGTGCCGCAGCAACCACCCACGACGTTCACTCCGAAGTCGCTGGCGAAGTGAATAACCTGATTCGTGAAAGTCTCGGGCGTCTCGTCGTAGTGCATCTTGCCTTCAACGACCGACGGCAAGCCGGCGTTAGGCAACACTGACACCGGCAGCGGCGCGTTCTCACACAGATAACGAATGCTTTCGGTCATGTGTCGCGGGCCGGTACCGCAGTTCATACCGATCACATCGATCGGAAAGGGAGCGAGCGCCGTTAATGCCGCACCAATCTCGGTGCCATTGAGCATGGTGCCGAACACCTCAATCGTGACCTGCGCGATAACCGGAACCCGCAAACGATGCTTCTCAAAGTGCGCAAAGATCGCGCCGAGCGCTGCTTTTGTTTGCAGTAAGTCCTGACAAGTCTCAACGATTAGTAAATCTACTCCGCCATCCAGCAACCCGCGGACCTGCTCGGCATACGCCGCTCGGAGATCAGCGAAAGTGATATGACCAAGCGTCGGCAGTTTCCTTCCCGGGCCCATCGAACCCGCGACCCAACGAGGTTTGTCCTTAGTTGAATAATCTGCCGCAACACGTTTGGCCAGACGCGCGGCGAGGACGTTCATGTCATATGCCTTGTCAGCCATGTCGTATTCGGCAAAATCGACAGGCGTGCCGTTGAATGAATTGGTCTCGATCACGTCGCAGCCCACGTCGAGAAAGGCGACGTGCACGTTCTCTACAGCGTCAGGACGGGTGACGAGCAAGTTTTCGTTGCACCCTTCAAAGCGCAGCCCGCCAAAATCTTCCAGCGTGAGGTTCTGCACCTGCAGGTTGGTGCCCATCGCGCCGTCAAAGACCACGATGCGTTCTTTTAATGTGTCGAGAAAACTAGGCATAGCTGGTAAATAGTAAATGGTAAATAGTGAATGGTCGGAATGAGTGAACGTCTATTTAGTATTCACCATTTACCATTTACCAAAAAGAAAGCCCCGCGCTAAACAACGCGGGGCTTTCCTCAAAAGCCTATTCGATTAGTCTCACTCTGGAAAGACTCGCCGAGCTGTTTAGCGGATTGTTTTTCGTGGCCGCAAGTCGCCTTAACTCACCACGTTTGTTCCGAGCGTTATTGAAACATCGCGATCTTGTGCTGTCAAGCACGAGCCACGCGCTCTGACTACCACAATTCGGTCAGCCGTAACTCAAACCCTGGCAGGACTGGATCCGCGGAAACTGTCGCGGCGTCCGTGAGTACTTCAACCTCTTCGCCTTTACGATAGATGTAGATACGCCGGTGACGCGGATCGATGAACCAGCCCAACTGTGTTCCGTTATCCAGGTACTCCTGCATCTTGGACTGTTGCGCTTTCAGAGTTTGCCAACGAGACCTTAGTTCGATGACGAAGTCAGGGCATAACGGCGCAAACTCCTCCCGTTCATCTTCACTGAGAGCGTCCCACTTCTCTCGCCTTACCCAGGAAACATCGGGAGAGCGGATCGCTCCATTAGGTAATGTGAAGCCCGTAGAAGAATCAAAGCCGATGCCTGTGCCATCCTTTTCAGCCCAGGCCGCGAACTGTCCACTGAGATTGAAGTTGCGTTTGCCGGTTAACGAACCCGTGGGCGGCATGACGATCAGGCCTCCAGTTGACGTCAGCTCAAGACGCAGGTCTGGATTGTCGCGGCAGACTTGCTCAAACTGTGCGGGTGTCAAGCGGAGGCTCGTAAGATCCGGCATGAGAAACGGAGCGACTTTCTCTGAAGGTGGCGGAATCGTCTGAACCATTGTTTCTTCCTGAATTTTCGCCAATTTTACTACCGCATGATGGAGGCTGCAAACGGAGCCTCTGCGCGTAGATCGGAAACGGATTACAACAATTCTTGCACGTGCTGTTGGCGACGGGCCCCTCTCCATTCAGTCATTACAATCACGGTCTCCTATTTACCAATTGCCGATTACCCTTTACCATCCCTATCCATGCGACGCGCCATTTATCCCGGCTCATTCGATCCCGTCACCAATGGTCACCTCGACATTATTGAGCGCGGCTGCAAACTATTCGACGAGATAATCATCGCCATACTTGTAAACCCCGACAAGCAGCCTTTTTTCTCCATTGAGGAACGCCGCGAGATGCTGGAGCAGGTGCTGAAAACCATCCAGCGCCGCAATTGCGTGTTACGCGTCGATGATTTTGAAGGGCTGCTCGTTCACTACGCAGTAGCGCAGGAGGCCGACGCCATCGTCCGCGGCATCCGCGCGATTTCAGATTACGAATATGAACTGCAAATGGCACTAATGAATAGAAGGTTGGAACCGAGTATCGAGACTGTCTTCATGATGCCGGCCGAGACTTATTCGTATGTGAGCTCACGACTGGTGAAAGAAGTTTTCCAACTGGGCGGCGAGCTTGACGGGCTGGTTCCAACGTTGGTTGATATCCGCATGAAAGAGAAAGTTAATAAGGCCTGACGAGTCTCAGGCAAAAATCCTCTATAGGAATGCGCGAAAATTCATGACGACTAAAATCGCTCCCGATCAATTCCAACCCTCCATGAACGTAGCAAAGATGCAGGCGTCGTCGACGCTGGCGGCGATGCTGGCCGCCGAAACGCTGCGCGCTGAAGGCGCAGACGTGGTGGACTTTGGCGCCGGTGAGCCGGACTTCGATACACCCGACAATATTAAAAGCGCCGCGGCCGCGGCCATGCGGGCCGGCAAGACGAAGTACACAGCGACGAGCGGCACTCGTGAGTTGCAGCAAGCAATTATTGATTTATACCGCAACACCTTCGGAACCAGTTACGAACGCAACGAGGTGATGGCAACGTCAGGTGGTAAACAGGCGATCTTCAACGCCGTCGTTAGTCTGATTAATCCTGGCGATGAAGTCTTGATGGCGAAACCTTACTGGGTCACGTTTCCCGAGGTTGTAGTCTTCGCAGGCGGAGTGCCGGCATTTATCGAGACTGAAGAAACGGGTTTTGTGCTGAGCGCGGAGCAGGTTGCGCAGGCAATCACACCGCGCACGAAGCTGGTCATCCTTAACTCCCCCTGCAACCCTTCAGGTCGCGTAATTCCACCGGCGGAGTTTCAGAAGATCATGGAGTTGTTGGTTGACCGTGGGGTGTACGTGATCACGGATGAATGCTATCTGCGTTTCGTTTACCCACCCGCGCAGGTCTTCAGCGCAGCGAGTTTGCCTGCTGCGCTTCGCACGCGTCTCTGTGTCGCCGGCTCATTTTCGAAAACTTATGCAATGACTGGATGGCGCGTCGGTTATGCCTTGGCTCCGCGCGAATGGACACGCGAGATGCTCAAAGTGCAAGGCCATTCAACCAGCAATGCCAATTCCATAGCCCAGGCAGCCGCGGTGGAAGCGTTGAACGGACCGCAGGATTCAGTGGCAGCAATGTTGGCAGAATATACGGCCCGGCGATCCTGGCTTTTGAAGGCGCTGCGCGAGATACCTCGGCTTAGTTGTAACGAACCTGAAGGAGCGTTTTATGCGTTTCCAAGCGTCAGCGAATGCCTGGGAGGCGAAGTGAAAACTTCGGCTGAGTTCGCTTCGCGATTGCTGCTCGAGGAACACACGGTTGTCACTGATGGAGCGGCCTTCGGCGCCGAGGGCTACCTAAGAATCTCCTACGCCACCTCGATGCAGCAATTGGAGGAAGGTGTAAAGCGGATCAGGCGTTTCGTGGAAAGTCTGGATAGGTAAACAGAATTCGAGCCGCGGATTAATGCGGGCTTGCGGAGTGAGGTCAGTACCACCGCGCGGTAGCAGGTGGGTCTCAGTCTCTGGAGCGATGATTGACCGCAAGCGAACTACCCACCCCGCTACCGCGCGGTGGTACTGACCTCATTACGTATCTCCGCGTTAATCCGCGGCTGCTCATCTCAAACAAAAAGGGCGCCTAATCGATTCGGCGCCCTTCAAATTTATCAACCGTGAGTTTTAATAAAGGTTGAAGTTGTATTCCAACTGCATGTACATCGAAACCGGACGTCCATCCTTGGTGGCCGGAGTAAATCGGATCTGACGCGCAGCAGCGATCGCTCGTTCAGTTAATCCGTAAGGTAGTCCGGAAACCGCGCGGATGTTCGTCACCTGACCGCCAGACGTAAACACCGCTCGCAGGACAACCGTTCCGGTCACCGCGTTCTTGCGTGCCTCTTCCGTGTATTGCGGTTCGGGCTTGGAAAGAACACGAGCTTTTGAGCTCACGTCTTTGCCGCTGAAGATCCTATTCGGGTCACCGCCGCCGCCACCCCCGCCGGGTCCACCACCGCCATCATTGCGGTCGCCACCGCCGATGTTGCCGCCACGGCCTGGCCCGTAACCGCTACCTTCCCCCGGTCCCATACCGCCACCCGTTCCACTGCCCATACCATTGCCGGTGCCGGGCCCGGACGATGGATCAAGGCTTTTGGAGTCGCGTAGCCCGTAGTTAAGATTGCGCGTATCTGGGGGAATTAACATTGGATCGGCCACCAGCGTTGCAGCCACTGGCAACGACGGATTCTTTATCGCAGGCGGATGCGGGTCTGGAGCTACGACTTGCGGCACCGTCAGCGAAACTTGCGGAGTTTTTCCGAATGATGCGGGTTTCTGTTCCTGGCGGCCGCCACCGCCGCCACCGCCGGCTTTTTCCTGTTTTGGTTTGCTGCCGCCGCCTTTGCCTTTGTTCATGCCGGCGGTGCCTTCATCAGGCGTCGGTTGTTCATTGGGAATGTCGATGAATTGTTGGACGACGAGTTGTTCCGCAGCTGCTTGATCGATGGCCTGCTGCCTGTTTTGCCAAAAGTTATAGAGTACGCTGCCGCCGATCATCAATAGGAAGAAGGAGAACGCCACAACCATTCCCAGCACTGCATTGTTTGATTCGCCCTCAGGCGCCCCCAGCACTGCACCGCTTCGACTCTTACTGAGCCAGGTCACAAAAATCCCAGCCAAAATCAACCCGGCCAATACTGCGAAGGTGATGAACCCGCTCCTGGAAATACCTCCCGGCTGCGCGCGATCGAGCAAGCCAACGATACCAACCAATGCGACCATGGCGACTACCGCCACAATCAAGCCAGCGAGCACGTTGCGGTTGCCGAAAAACTTCGACGCCATCTGTCCATAACCAACCAGTGAACGCTTCGTAAAGCCAAACGGATCGCGCTTAAACTCCGGCCACGTCAATTGATATTCATGAGCGACGTAGGAGATTTCTTTCGCTAACCGCCCCATCAGCCCGGCGTCGTCGATCATGGTCAGGTGATACTCGCCGCGCTCCTGGAGTGCCATCGAACCCGAGCCAGCCAAAATCGGCTCGCCGGCGCTGAATGGCTCAGTAGCGCTCGCGGAATTAACAATGCTCTCCTCTGGCTCAGAGACAAGCACATTTAGAGGATTTCCATCCACTGGACAGAAACTAAACTTGTCCGCGAACTCTTCCTTGCATGTGGAACAAAACTTCATCTTAACTACCTCGTTTTGGCTTAGGGGGAACTGTGCCGAAGTGGCCGCCTTCTCAGCGTTTCCCATTTCCGTATAATAACTGTTTACTATGCGCTGATCGAGAGTTTTTGACGGCTGTGGAGCTACCCACCGCTCAAGCAAACTCCTTAGCTCGTCATCCGAAACAAATTTTTCTCCTGGCACTTCTGGCCCGATTGTACTCATTTCAAGCCTGCTCCAAAGTAACAATTTCCCGATTACTATTCAATTCCCGGTTGTTTTCAAGGTAGGGACGTAAAATCCTTCTTAATTGTTCCCTGGCTCGATATAACCGAGACTTTACCGCGCCAACGTCAGTACCGACCATGGCGGCAATTTCGTTGAGCCCCAGCCCCTCATATTCAAATAACACCAGCGCTTCTTTTTGTAACGGCGGCAAGCTGGAAACCGCCTGTTGCACTTTAACCGCCAGCTCGTCGTCGAGTACGCGATCTAAAGGCTGCCTGTCTAACGAGAGGAACCCGTCTTCCTCCAGTTCGTCTACCAACAATTCCCTCGCCGACGTTCTTAGCTGTTTCAACCAAAGGTTGCGCACCGCTGATAGAAGATAGGTGCGCAGAGATGCTCGCTCCGGTTGAAAGTTCGCAGGCTTCTTTATCAAACTCAAAAAACAATCGTGCGTGATGTCTTCAGCGGCTTCGACAGACCCTGAAAGCCTATAAGCAAAGCGGAAGATTGCGGCACGATGCCCCTCGTATAACTCTTTGAAAGCCGCCTGGTCACCAGCTCCTGCCTTTTCAAGCAAAAGTCCGTCTGTGTTTCTACTATCTGGCAATCGGCACTCGATTCTGCAGGAATCGTCTCCTACTAGTATTACCGGCAGAAGGCAAAAAGATACGCTGTTTCTCCCGATTCTAGGGGTTCTTTGCCGCCCTAATTCAAACACCAGGCTGCGAAAATCCGGTCGCTGACGTCATTGTCCGGAAAGCGAAGGGGCCGCGTCTGGTCAATACCCTTCAAATCAAGGCGTTGGATGCATTTAGAAGCCAAACGGTTGACGACTAAATATGCCGCATCTAAGATGTTTTGCTCTCCTACAATTTTGTCCGAATTTCTCAAACCGTCGGCACTTGCGGCTGGGTTACTTATGAAATCAATAGCTTTGAAGAGTTTGCTGAGAAAAGGCGTACTGGCTGCAGGTATCGTGGCACTGCTGCAGGCCTCGGTTCCCGCGCAGGTTCCGATGGAACCGGAACGAGCCAGGCTTCTCAACGGACTCCGCGTCTTGATTTGGTCGCGACCGGGAGATCAGGATGTGTTGCTGAAACTTCGGATCCATAGTGGTGCCGCCTTTGACCTGGCTGGAAAGGGCGGAAGCATGGCACTTCTGGGCGACATCCTGTTTCCAGACCCAACCACGCGGGAATATTTTACCGAAGAAATGCAGGGGCGTCTGAATGTAACTACGAATCACGATTCCCTGACAATCACCATGCAAGGCAGAGCGCGCGAGTTCGAGCGCATAGTTGAAATACTGCGAACTGCCCTGGTAACGCCCCAGTTAACGCTGGAAAACGTGACCAAGGTTCGGGAAGGAAGAATCAAGGTTATAAAGGAAACTGCGATCTCCCCGGCGATGCTCGCGGATCGGGCAATTGCCGCTCGCTTATTCGGAGATTTTCCTTACGGTCGTCCCTACGGCGGCAGTGTCGAATCCCTGGAAAGAGTCGAAAGGCCCGATCTAATGCTGGCACGCGAGCGATTCCTCAGTCCAAACAATGCCACGCTGGTAATCATCGGCGGCATTCAATCTAATCGGGCTATGCGCGCGTTGCGCCAACTGTTGGGCATCTGGCGCAAGAGCGAGCAGGTTGTGCCGGCAACATTTCGGCAACCATCAGCGCCCGACCTGCGCACGTTAATTGTCAATTCGCCGGCTGATCAAAGTGTTGAAGTAAGGCTCGCCTTGCGCGGCCTCAGTCGACAAGATGCGGATACACCGGCTGCCGAGTTATTGGCGGTGCTGGCTCGGCAGCGCTGGATCAACAAACTTCCTGAAATGGCGAAAAGTCCTGTCTCCGTTAGGCACGAAGCGTTCGCGTTGCCGGGAATGTTTGTGATGGGCGTCAGCGTCGACAACCTGCTTGCCGGGAAAGCTCTCGCATCGGCGAAAGAAGTTTTGCAGTCGCTGGCGAGCTCGCCGGTTAGTGGATCGGAGCTCGAACAGGCAAAGAATGAGGCCATCTCCCTGGCCAACAAGGATCTGTCTAATGCAGATGGAATTGCAGGCGCGTGGCTCGACAGTGACACTTACGGGCTGCCCTCAGTAGCAGAACGAATGCGTGGCTTGAGCGCAGTCTCCAGCAGTGATATCCAACGAGCCGCAAGCCGCCTCGTTCGTGACAACGCCTTCGCTTCAGTCGTTGTCGGAAACGCCGATGTACTCAAAGCACAAATTGAGCGCTACGGAAAAGTTGAGAGCATGGGAGAAATAGCTCCGAAGACTGAACCGCGAGTCGAACCACGCTCTGACCTGAAGACTAACAACAACGTGAAGCCTCAAATCAAAACTCCACCAAAGCCGGAGTAATCACAAATCATTCGCAATGTGCTTGCAACCAAATCGATACCCACATCCGGTTAACTGTGTCTGACAAAGAAAGCGCAACTACTGAGCACGCGCATCACGTTCGCGAGATGTTCGCGTCAATCGCGGCTCGCTACGATCTTTTAAATCACCTGTTATCCGGCAACGTCGATAAGCGCTGGAGACGTCTGGTCGCTCAAACGCTGCTCGCGACTCTTGACGATCGCGAAGCACGCGTCCTGGATGTGGCATGTGGCACGGGCGATTTGTCACTCACGCTTTTGCAAAGCGGTCAGGCGCGAATCGTCGGAATAGATTTTTGCCGGCCCATGCTCGACATTGCAGCGACAAAGGCAATCGAGTCAGGTTCACGGATCCCGTTCGTTGAAGGCGACGCCCTCGAGCTGCCTTTTGCAGAGTGTTCTTTTGAAGCGGCGACTATCGCGTTTGGTTTACGGAATTTGACTAGTGTCGAGGCAGGAATCAGAGAACTGTTGCGAGTCCTAAAGCCGGGCGGCAGAGTTGCGGTGCTTGAATTCTCGAAGCCGAAAGCTCCTGTTCTGCGTTCACTCTTCAAATTCTACTTTACGAAAGTGCTTCCGCGGTTTGGCGGTTTGATAAGTGGTTCGAAAAGCGCGTATCAGTATTTGCCTGATTCTGTTTCGCGGTTTCCCGACCAGCTCGAGTTAGCTTCGATGCTTCAGGCGGCCGGTTTTGAAAATGTCAGTTTTCGGAATCTGACTGGTGGGATTGCGGCGTTGCATCTCGGCACGCGCCCTAAGTAGGACAAGCATTCCTGCCTGTGCCGGCGGAGAAGAATGAAGAAGGACAGAATGCCTGTTCTACTTCAAGCAGATTGGTTGCAAACGGTTAACGCTTGCAACCATTAGAGCGCAGCCCGGGGGATTTCCTGGCGAGCGCGCGGTTGTCGGGGCCACGCGAGCGTTTTAGGATTTCCTTCCGGGCTACGTTCTTTTTTACCCTCCCAAATCCTGTCGCCTCACGAACGCTATGCTATTATCCCCACGAATTTTGTCTATTTCCTTCTTCGAGACACGCCAGAGTGCGTTCATTTTTCAAGCATAAGTTTTTCCCAATCCTGCGACGCTTCGCCATCTTCCTGCTCGTAGTTTGGACCGTAGTTTCTCTCGTCAGTCTATTGATCGAACTGGTGCCGGGCGATCCGGCCGTCTCTGTTCTCGGCGAACAAGCAACACCTGAACAATTTGAACAGTTTCGCCAAAAGCACGGTCTCGACCGGCCGCCGTTCTTCATTTCGTTTCCGCGAGATACTGCGGGCGAGCGGCATTTTCAATGGCATGGGGCCGACAACCGTTATACCGAATATTGGGTTGCGTTGCTTCATGGCGACATGGGCCGATCGTTTCGTACCGACCGGCCCGTAATTGATTTGATCAGGGAGCGATATATCGCAACTATCGAATTGGCCCTGGCGGCGCTTGTAATCGCGGTACTCATCGCCATTCCTCTTGGCGTAGTCGCTGGTAAAAATCGAGGCACGTGGATCGACAATGCCGCTTCTGTGATTGCCTTAATCGGTATCAGTTTGCCCGGTTTTGTGATTGGTCCACTGCTGGTATACGTCTTTGCAGTTAAGCTCGACTGGCTCCCTCCGTCTGGTCGCTTTGATTTGAGTTATCTGATTCTGCCGGCAGTCACTTTGGGAGCGGCGCTGTCAGCGATCCTGACGCGCATGGTGCGTTCGTCAGTTATTGAAGAACTCAACGAAGACTACGTGCGCACCGCGCGCGCCAAGGGACTGAGCGAAGCCAAGGTTGTTTACAAACACGTACTCAAAAATGGACTGATTCCGGTAGTTACAATTCTCGGTTTACAACTCGGGATTCTACTGGCCGGCGCCATCATCACCGAGAAGATTTTCGGCTGGCCGGGATTGGGCTTACTGCTGGTAGAGGACGGCATCGGCAAGCGCGACTATCGCGTAGTACAGGGTTGTGTGCTCGTGATCAGTATTACTTACATCGTCGCGAATATGCTGACTGATATGGTTTATCGCTGGCTAGATCCAAGAATTCGAGTTTCGTGAACAGTAGTACGACAGCTCGCGTTGTAATTTTGGAGTGCGCTGACCGGTCAGCGCCTTTAGTCGGGTCGCGACCTGTCGCGACCATCGCGAGAATAGGCACTATTGAACCACAGGCGTCAGGCCGCCCTGGACCAAAGCGCTGACAGGTCAGCGCACTCCAAAGTATGAATCGACTAACCATCGTGGGCCTAATCATCGTTGCGATTCTTGTTATCGTGGCCGTGTTCGCGCCGTGGATCGCGACGCATGACGTGGGCGCTACGAACCTTTCACTTCGTTACCTCCCGCCCTCATCACAATATTTTTTCGGCACTGACTCCACCGGACGCGACATCTTTTCACGCGTTGTTTTCGGCGCGCAAATCTCGCTGAAGGTTGGCATTGTTGTCGTGGCCGTCTCCGCTGTCGTGGGCACAATGTTGGGTGCGCTTGCCGGTTATTATGGCGGCTGGATCGATCGCATCATCTCCGGTTATGTGTTCAATGTGTTCCTTGCCTTCCCTGGCTTGCTGCTGGCAATCGCAATGGTGGCCTTCCTCGGCGCGGGACTCAATAAACTAATCTTCGCGCTGTGCATCATCGGTTGGGTAGGCTACGCACGTTTGATTCGCGGGCAGGTGTTGAAAGTGCGTGAGTACGACTTCGTGCAGGCAGCCAGGGCATTGGGCGCGAGTGACGCCCGCATACTGCTCATTCACATTTTGCCGAACGCCATTCAGCCGCTGATTGTTCAGGCAAGCCTGGGAATGGCCGGCGCTGTTTTGTCGGAAGCTTCATTGTCGTTCCTGGGTCTGGGTGTGCCACCACCGGCGCCGTCCTGGGGCGTAATGATCGAGGAAGCTCGCGACTTATCAACCTTGCAAGCCGCTCCGCACGCCCTGATTTTTCCTGGTCTCGCCATTGCGCTCACCGTGCTCGCCTTTAACTTCATCGGCGACGGCTTGCGAGAGTATCTCGATCCGCGGCAACGCTCGCGCTGAACTCGCAAACTAGAATCAACGGATGCGTAGAATAATCAAAAATTTATTACTGGTATTTCTTGGCATAGCGATCGGCGTGATTTCGTACGAAGCGATCATGTTTATTCGCGTGTCGCATTTGCAGAATACAAATCCCGGTAGCACTTCGTTAATTGAAACTCGAATTCAGGAAACACAAGCCAAAGGACAACAGCCGAAGCGCGAACAGTATTGGGTCACCCTGGATCGTGTTTCTCAAAACCTCCAGCGTGCCGTGCTGGCAGGCGAAGACACAAACTTTGTCACGCATCGCGGGTTTGATTACCAGGCACTGCAGAAAGCCTGGGACGAGGGCATGCGCGAGGCTGCACGCGAAGCCAAGAAAGAAGGCGAAAACGACGACTGGCTGCCGACCCTTCCCGACTTCAAACGCGGAGCATCGACAATCTCACAACAGTTGGCGAAAAATCTTTACCTTTCATCGAGGCGATCCTTCTTTCGCAAAGGCCAGGAAGCAATTCTCACCATTTTCCTGGAACGAACCCTGAGCAAGCGTCGGATTCTGGAGCTTTATTTAAACGTGATTGAGTGGGGCGACGGAATTTATGGAGCAGAGGCTGCGGCACAACATTACTTCCACAAACCCGCAGCTTCCTTGAGTGCCAACGAGGCGGCCTTTCTGTCAGCGATGATTCCCAACCCACGAACGGTGTTCAATCCACAGGTGAATCCGCGCCGTGTCTCTCGCCGGCAACGAATTATTTTGAGAGGCATGCCTTACGTGAGAATTCCATAACATCACTGCACGGCGGGCGTTGTGAAGTCGGTACAACCACGCGGTAGCGGGTGGGTCAATCATTGCGCAGTGTTCGTGCAGACCCACCCGCTACCGCGTGGTGGTACTGACCTCACTACTTCACAGCGCCTTCTGCCAAATCAGCTGTATCTCATTCGGCAATGCCGGATAAGCCAGGCGATTAGCCGCCACCAACAGACAACCTTGCCGCTGATAAAACCTGCACGCCGGAACATTGATATTCTGCGTTTCGATAACTAGTTCCCGGCAGCCTCTCGCTCGGCCCCACGTCTCAGCCGCGTGAAAGAGTGCGCAACCAATTCCCTGCCCTCGCGCTTCCGGGGCAACGCGAATGTCCCATAGAGCAGCGATATCCGACCGACCATCCAACATGTCGAGACTCGGCGTGTTGAAAGCAACCGCCACTCCGCCAACGCGCCGACCTGCTGCATGGGCCGCAAGAAATCCCCAATTCGACAAGTCGAACCGCGTTGGCCATTGCGTGGGATGCTCTCCATCGATCGTGTCGTAATCCTTAATGTAAGAGACTTCAAGCTTCCGCTCGACGAGCAACAACTCACCTTGCCCTGCGCTTCGATCCAACACATCCAAAACGGAGTTAACCTCAAAGGAAATCGGAATCGTCGCGTATTCCGCTAGAGTTGTTTTGGGATCTTCTACGACTTCAACGTCCATGGAAGTGCGGCATCAGCCGTCGTGAACGAAACCGACTATTGTTTCCGTCCGGCGCGCGAGTGGAAACAAGCTCTTTCTGTTATTGATCAGAGTTGGACTTCAAACGGCGGCACATCTGGCTTGCCTGTCACCACATTTATTTTTATCGGTCTGAGCGTGTCGTCCGCCAGATTCCCGTACGGAATTACCTGCATGCGATCGCGCACAATCCGGACCAACAAAAAATGTCCTTCGTCATTGCCGCCCCAGGCCTGTGTTCTGGCTTCGTCAAAGCGATTCTGCTTTGGTTTGCCCGACTCGAACTTCCCACTGCCGCCGGTGACGAAATAGTTAATTCCGTTGTCGAGCGAATGCTGGAAATTGTGCTGGTGCCCACAAAAAGCCGCGCGCACACCCGCCCCCGTGAATCTAGGCACGAAGTAGTCAATGATCGACTGCTTGTTGAGGTGATTGGGGCCGGCGCAGAAGGGCGGATGATGGAAAAATGGAATGCGCCATTTGACCGTTGCGCCTCCGTCGGCGGGAAGGACGGACTCGATGAACGGCTGATGGTTCTTGTGCTTGAAGTAGCGGTCGGCGAACAGCCAGCTCTGTTTCGACGTGTCGAGGCAGATGAACTCGACGTCAGCGCCAAAGCGAACTCGATAAAACAACCCCGGTTCAAGAGAGGCATCCCCGGTTTCCATCGCATCGACGAACCGGTTTCTGATGTACATATTGTCGTAGAGCTGCCTGCGGTCGTCTGACGACTCGCCGAATGTCTCACCCTCATCGTGATTGCCGACAGTCGGAAAGACGGGCACCCGGTTGATTACAAAACGATAGGGCTGGAAAAAGGTGAAGAACCAATCATCGTCCTCATCGCCGCTACCTTGTTTGCCGCCATGATAAATGTTGTCGCCGGTCGAGAGAATCAAGCGAACATCATGCTCAGCAAAAGCCCGCGTGAGTGAGGCCGCGACTTCGCGTTGGCATTGACCGTTTTTAGAGCGGCTTCGAACACCCCTGCCAAAATCGCCGAGTATCGCAAACGCCAAATCAGGAGACTCACGGCCTGGATCCGGAAAAGTGCGAAACTCATTTTCATACGAAAACTTGCTGGGCCGCATGAACCCTTTGTCTCCTTCAACCTCCCAGTCACGCAACGGCCCCGCGCCCCACAGTTGGCCATTTACCTTAACGCTATATGTGTAGGTGGTGTCGGGCTTCAGTTCCTCGAAGACAGCATGGTTTGCTCCCGCAATCATTTTCTTTCTCGTGCTGCCCGTGCTTTTTTCAGTCAGTTCTACTTCGGCGAACGTATTGTTCACAGCGTAAGGAGTCGAGCTGGCGCCAATTAGGTTCGTGCGAGAAGTCTTAAAGTCGTCCAGGTCATCATCATCAATCAATTCCCATTTGCCGTCTTCAGGATTACCTTTCAGCTTGAAGTAAAATGCGCCCCAGGCAATCAATGCACGATTGTGATTGAGGTCGGCAAGATAGAGATACTCTTCCCGATGAATTGATAAATCATTATTCGCCATGGCAAGCCTCCGTTGAGAGAAGTTCTGGTGGATTGTCAGCGTTTTTGTGAGGCTGACAAGGTTACCCTGGGCCGGTTTGTGACTAGGAACAGTGCAGCCGTAAGTTATTTCCCCCTGCGATAATTGTCAATGATATTGCGGAAGGATTTTTACGGATGAGGCAGCGCTTTTTTGGAGGAGGCTGACCTATCAGCGTTTTGCTCGTCTGCGCCTGTCGCAACCGAGAAATCAGAATTGTCGCGTACTCTGCAAGAGTTGTTTTGGAGTCTCTACGACTTCACGTGGGTAGAACATCTTGATTTGCCGCGTTACTGATCGGTCTTCGCGTACATGAACTGATCCAGCACCACTCCGTCTTTGATTGCACTCCGGCGCAGCAATCCCTCGCAACTGTAACCGACCTTTTCCAGTACTCTTATGGAGGCAGCATTGCGCGCATACGGAAGTGCAAACACCCGCGTCAAATTAAACTCATTTAATGAATATTCCGTGAAGTTCTTGAGAGCAGCAGTCGCGATCCCTCTTCCCCAGAATTGCTCGCCGAGCCAGTAACCTACTTCGGCAGCACAACGCTCCACGTCATCGTGTAACACCAAACCTATTCCGCCAACCGCTTCGCCGTCTACGTCGATGGCAAAGTTAGTCTCAGGCGTTACCTGCGTGATGAACTGTATCCACTGTTCGGCATCTAAGCGCGTGTAAGGGTGTGGAAAGCGATCGCGCAGGTTTAGCCAAA
>DASZDU010000116.1:0-13376 GCA_035941655.1 Pyrinomonadaceae bacterium
GGTACTTTTCGTCGAGTGTGTGCCCTACGAGTGGATCAACTGCCGCCGCTGTGCCGACGGTGGAATCGGCCTGCAATGGCGACTGATCCTGCGGACAGAGCTCAAAGTCCGCCGAGTACTGCCGTCCGCATTTAGGGCAATGAAGCATATGAAAAGTGGTTTGGGAGATAACGGTAACATTATTACCTAAACGAAGGGTGAGCGGTAGCGAGGGTATCTTCGGACGCACTCAAGTAGTTCAGAGTTCAAGCTTTAGCTTGCTTGGTCAATAGCGAATGAAAGCCTCAGCCTAAAGGCTGAACTCTGAATTGCTGGTTCGTTATTCAACACTGACAACACTTGCGCGCTCCGGAATTAACGGCTCAGCCTCGGCGCTGGTGTCCATCGATGTTTCATTTTGCATGCGATTTTCATAAGCCGCGCGAACAAATGACGAAAACATTTGATGAGCACGCAGAGGCTTCGACTTGTACTCGGGATGAAACTGACACGCGAGAAACCAGGGATGCTCGTCGCGCGAAAGTTCGATCATCTCCACAAACTTGCCATCCGGTGAAACACCACTGAAGACAAGACCAGCCGCCTCGAGAGTTTTGCGAAACTCCGGATTAAATTCGTATCGGTGACGGTGACGCTCGCTGATGACTTCCGCTCCGTAAACCTGCTGCGCCAGCGAACCTGCAGAAAGATTGCACGGCCAGGCGCCCAGACGCATTGTTCCTCCCAGCTCTTCGACGTCCACGAGATCTCGCAGCTTAAAAATTACTGGATGGGTGGTATCGCTATCGAATTCGGTTGAATCCGCGTCCTTTAGCCCGCAAACATTCCGCGCATATTCGATGCAAGCTGTTTGCATTCCGAGACAGATTCCAAAGTAGGGCGTGCGACTCTTGCGCGCATAGGTGATCGCGCGAATCATGCCGGCCACTCCTCTTTTGCCAAAGCCACCGGGAACGAGTATGGCGTCAAAGTCACGCAGGCGTGACTCGTAATCGTCATCCATCAACTCTTCCGATTCGATCCACTTCACGCCCACGCGAACATTGTTCGCCACGCCACCGTGCGTGAGCGCTTCGCGTAGAGACTTGTATGAGTCTTCGAGCTCGACATACTTGCCTACGATCGCGATCGACGTTTCGCCGCCCGAAGGTTCACGTATTGTTCCCACCAGATCGCGCCACTCGGCAAGATCGGATTGCGAAGCACGCGCGCCGAAGCCAAGTTGCGTAACGATCAACTCATCCAGTCCCTGTTCGTGAAAGGCAAGGGGCACATCGTAAATCGTGTCAACATCCTGGGCGCTGATAACAGCCGACTCCTTGACGTTACAAAACAGCGCAATTTTTGAGCGGAGATCGTAAGACAGCGGTTTTTCCGAACGACATAGAAGGATGTCAGGCGCGATACCAATCTCGCGCAGCTCTTTGACAGAGTGTTGCGTCGGCTTGGTCTTCAATTCTTTGGCAGCGGCGATATAGGGGACGAGGGTAACGTGAATGAAAAGCGTGTTGCCGGCGCCTTCTTCGTTGCCCATCTGGCGAATCGCCTCCAGGAATGGCAGTGACTCGATGTCGCCGACGGTGCCGCCGATCTCGACAATGATTGCGTCGGGATTGTCCTTTTCAGCGACGGCGCGCACGGCGGCTTTTATTTCGTTGGTGATGTGCGGCACCACTTGAATTGTCTTTCCCAGGTAATCACCGCGCCGCTCCTTCTCAATGACAGAAAGATAAATGCGACCCGTCGTCCAATTATTGGCTTGCGACAAGTGCGCGTGAGTGAAGCGTTCGTAGTGACCAAGATCCAAATCGGTCTCAGCGCCGTCGTCCGTGACGAAGACTTCGCCGTGTTGAAACGGCGACATCGTTCCGGGGTCGACATTGATGTAAGGATCCAGTTTGATCAGCGATACGCTCAAGCCGCGAGCTTCAAGCAGGCACCCTATTGAAGACGCCGCCAGGCCTTTTCCGAGACTCGAAACAACGCCACCAGTAACGAAGATGTATTTAGTCATGATTGTATTCCTTGTCCAATGTCCAACGTCCAACGTCCAATGTCCAAACTAAACCGAATTTTGTGCCTTCTGCTTCCGCCCACTGCCCACTGCCTTCTGCCTTTGCCTACTGCCTACTGCTTTCCTCGTCGCCTGCTTCCGGCCCATCGCCTTTCGCCTGCTTGCTGTCGTAGCGGCCCTCTTTGAAATCTTCCTGGGCGGCGACGGCCTTTGCTGTGGCCGGATCAAGAATCTTTTGCAAACCGACAAAGCCGGCGCTCAAAAGACTAGGCGCCTCAGCAGCGCGCTTCTCAAACTCTTCGACGCTTACCTCGTAAGGGCGCGACAACCACCAGAGCGCAACTACAGCGCTTAAAACAATGCCGCCAATTATCGCTATGCCAATCCAGTCGCTCATAGAACTCTAGTTTCAAGTTTCAAGTTTCAAGTTTCAAGTTCGGAGTTTTCCGTACTTTGTTTAGTGTTCTTGTTTTCGTGTTTCGCTTCGTGTTCCTTCGTGGTCAATGTTTCGGCTCAACTTTGTGCGACTGAACTTGAAACTTGAAACTTGAAACTTGAAACTAATCTTCGTACTCGTTCCAAATCTTCGCTCGTGTCGACACCAATCGAAGGTGCGCTGGCCTCGATCGCTTTGATGTTGACACCGTGTTCCAAAGCTCGCAGTTGTTCAAGTGACTCCAATAGCTCAAGCGCAGGCTGCGGCCACTGTGCGAACTCGAGTAACACCTCGCGGCGGTAAACGTATAGCCCTGTGTGTTTCCGAAAGCTGGTTAACAGAGCGGGTTCTGCGAATATTGCCGCTTCGATTGACCCGTGCCGGCTAACAGCGTCGCGAGGATAAGGCACAGGCGAACGGGAGAAATAGATCGCCCGCTCACGATCATCTACCACAATCTTAACCACGTCCGGATTCAAAACATCGGCAGCCGTTTCCATCGGTTCCCACGTCGTCACGATCCCAACTCCCTCAGTTACCCTTTCCTCGTTACCCTTTCCCGCTTCCCCTTTCCCCAAGTTTCCTTCTGCCGCTATCGCTTCCACCGCGCGCTCGATAGTCAGCGGCGAAATCAACGGTTCATCACCCTGCACGTTAACAATGATGTCCGCGTCTGCGAGTGAAGCTGCAACTTCCGCGATGCGATCCGTTCCACTCTTATGATCGACGCGAGTCATCACTGCTTCATATCCGGCCGATGTCACGGCGGTTGCAATACGCTGATCATCTGTCGCTACGATAGCTCGATCGACATTCCGCGCCGCCAGCGCTCGCTCGACAACCCAGCAAATCATTGGCTCTCCGGCGATTTCGAGCAGAACTTTGCCCGGCAAACGAACAGACTCGTAGCGAGCGGGGATGATTGCGACAGCTTTTATTTTGGGATTAGAAGGAGGATTTGTTCCCGTGTGATTCACGGGGTAACAGGATAGCTTGCGCGGCTACGAGTGTCAACGAGACTTCGAAGTGGAGATCGAATCAGAGCTGGGCTGTGAGCGGACTCCGGAAATGATCCACAGAAGATAGTTACTTTCAACTACTTTCCTGGCACATCCCACAGCGCCGCGGTGTTATCCTGGGCCGCGGTTGCAAGTGTCCGTCCGTCCGGACTGAAGATCGCAGGCGCGCGCGCGTTCTCGAGCGTCACAATAAACGTACCGTCGGCCGTATCTAACAGCGTTACCATATTCCTACTCCAAGCCATCAGTAACTTGCCGTCCGGGCTGAAAATCACTTCCTCAATCGCATACTGGTGTCCCAGCAACAGTTCAGTCTTATAGCCGGTCACCGGAATAGAAACCTTCATGTTTCCGGTTTCCACGGACCAGAGCTTCGCTGCATGGCGGTCGCTCCCGTCCACGGTTGCCAGCATTTGCGCGTCGGGGCTAAATGCTAATCTAAAGAACCGTCCATCAGATCCCTTCAGAGTTTTCAACAACTCTCCTTTAGACACATCCCACAGTTTTACGGTCTGATCGCGGCTTGCCGTGCCCAGCATCGTGCCATCGGAGCTGAAAGCGAGGTCGATAATCGTGTCCTTATGTCCGGTGAGTTCGCGCTCTAATACTCCGGTTCGAGCGTCCCAAACCTTCACTGAACTTTCCAGACTTTCCGTTACCGGGTAATCATGGCCGCTGGTCGCAATGAGTCGCCCATCCGGACTAAACACGGCATTCAGCACCATGCCTCCGTGTCCCGAAAGCACTGCTCTTAGAGTGCCTGTTTCCGGGTCCCACACCGTAAATATGTTCTTGCCTAATCCCGAGACCAGCAGTGACTTGCCGTCGGAACTGAAGGAGGGAATGACAATGAAGAGTTGGCTTATATTCTTGTGAGACAGCGTTGTTTTCAACTGACCCGTTGCTGTGTCCCAGAGCCGCACTTGTTCCTGTTCACCGCCGGTCGCCAGGGTACGACCGTCCGGACTAAAGGCGACGGCAGAGACTGACTTCTTGTGTCCCACCAGGTCGAAGCTCAATTCTCCGGTCGCGACGGCCCATAACTTGACGGTCTTATCTCTTCCACCAAAGGTCGCGAGTTGTCGACCATTCGGGCTAAAGACTACGGGCGCGTCCGCTATCCAACCTTTGCGCCCGGTTAGCGTCGTCCTCAATTGTCCCGTCGCCGCGTCCCACAACTTCACTGTTCGGTCTTTGCTTCCCGTCGCCAGCACTTGTCCATCGGGACTGAAGACAAGCGCCTCGACTCGTCCGGTGTGGCCCAGAAGCGTGGCCCGCTTCCGGAATCTAGCAGTCTGTAGCACGTGACTTGCGGGTGTTGACGCAGCAAGGCCAGGACCGGTGCTGTCAGGCGATGGTCCAGATAGCAGCCCGGACAGTGACCCAGACAAGGATCCAGACAAGGATCCAAACCAGGGCCCAGACAAGCGAGGCAATGCCATGAGGGTCATCATGGCGGTAATCGACAGCAGCAGGCCCAATTGCTTGCGTGGATTAAGCGCAAACATCATTTCCGAATAGAGAAACAAAAACGGGGTCAGGCTTGCGATTTTGCGATTTTGTCGTCTCAGCAATTCTCACGATAAGGTTTTGCTAAGGTCTTGCTAAGGACGATACCATAAAGCAATTCTTTTTCAGAGCGAGCGGTATCTAAGCGAACTGGTGAGATACATCCACCTCAATCCGGTGCGAGCCGGAATGGTAACCCGGCCTGAGGACTACGAATATAGTAGCCATCGCGCTTACCTGGGTATGGAGCCGGCGGGAGTAATTGATGTCGACCCGGTGCTTCGTCATTTCGGCGCCAGGAAAGAGGTCGCGCGCGACAGCTACCGAAAATTCGTGGAGGCGGAATCAAGCAGGGCCATTGTGGAGAATTCTACGCCGCCGACGAGGGACGAATTCTTGGAAGTGAGGAATTTATTGACGCGACGATTCACCGAATCGGTGAAACTGGTAGATCAAATAGAGGTACTAACAAAAAAGCGCTCACGGTCTGCGAGGTCGAACCTGATCGACTGGTTGCGGCAGTGGAAAAAGTATGTCGCATACCGAGAGAAGACTTTTGCGGTACAGGCAAAAGCGGGCCCGCGATCATGGCAAAGGAAATGCTAATCCTGATTGGGCTGCAAATGGGTGCGAGCATGAAGGTGCTATCGGAAATTATTGGCATTAGTCCGCCAGCTCAGAGTCGACGGCACGATGCGGCTCGACGGAAGGTGCGCGACAACGCGAACACCAGCAAGGTGGCATCGGAGATCATTCGCCACTACCTGAGCAGCGAATGACCGCCAATCGCAAAATCGCAAGCCTGACCCCGTTTTTAGTTCTTGATTTAACGCGGTATTTAGCTATGCCCGAAATAAGGCGGATCCAACGCCAGCGTTTGCCGTAGAACTGGAATTTCTCAGTCGCGTGCCTCGCTGAGATCAAACGGTCCTTCAGCGAACGTAAGTGAACGGTTTGATCCCACTGTTGATTTCAATCTTCTTTAAACTCTCGAGGCCCCTCTGCCTCAATACATCGAACTGCATACGGTCAACAACTTGACTAATCTCTGCCACCACGTCTTTCCGACCTCGCAGAGTACCTCTCTCTGAAATTACTTCAAGTAAATAGATCAAATCGTACTGCTCCTTTTCGCTCTTTACCTCCTGCATTCTTTTCAAAATCAGTGGCACAGATGATTCTCCTCGGTCTGCTATCTGGTTCGCCAAGCTCGAATACGGCGGCTGCGCCTTCATCGCACAGAGGTAAACGTCCAGTTGCTTTTCAGGGGTGTACCTGCCAAATTCCATGTGCCGCTGATCAGTTGGTAGCTCAAGAAACTCTCGACACTCAGAATGTCGACATCCGCAGGCGAAGCAAAGGCTATAACCCAGGAAAACTATCGAAATCCAGACTTTGTTTATCTTGGACATGGCGAGTTTCCACCAGCCTGTCTCATCATATTGTTGAGGTCCTTCTCAATTAGTTGACCCATTTTTTCCGCGGCCAACTCAAAGGAGATATTTTCGTAGGCGGCGTCGTGATCTAGTCCAATCCATCTCCCGTGCCCGTACTGACCCCCGTAACTGGCTACAAATCTGATGACGCCCCGCGAGTACTGCTGCACGTGCGTCGTTTCATGTCCAATTAGTCCTATGCCCTCAGCTGAATAGGGATCAAATTGGCTTTTGCCGAAAAATATGTTGTTGCCCTCGGTGTATGCCCTATTGTTCCCAATTACATACGCTGGGATCCCTTCAAAGATCCGAATCTTATCCAGGTCGAGACCGGGAAAGTAAGGCCGTAGCCTGTTCTTCACACAGGGTGAAAGCCTCTTACCTGCGGAGGATCCTTCTGGCGCCGGTTCCGGTTTTGGCTTGGGCAGTTCCTGTAGAAAAAGCGTAAGGGGACCCACGCCTGCCAGAAGCGAACCGATGCGATTGGGGGTATCCGAGTTTGTAAAGTTCCAAATCGGACCCGGCCTCCTTATATGGATCGCCGCAGCGGCCCCAGCTAAAGATATTGCCTGACGCAGCCATTTCGGTCCTAAAGCTGCCGCCAACAGTAGCCCGGCCAAAGCGAACGCGCCCCAGATCGCGCCCGCGGAGACCAATGGGTTGCCAATATTAACGATGGCGACAATTATCAAAGCCACTGCCAACGCTACCATCACTATTTTGACGAGCTTCTTGAAAAAGCCAAAAAGTTTACCCCAAAACAGGCCGCTCGGATCGGTTCGGTTCACCGGATCATTACCGACGTAGCTATACATATTTAACGATTGTGGATTGGAAAGACTCGATCCGCTCATTCCGATCGGATCGACCTGCGTGAAACGGCCTTGTTGCGAGTCGTAGTGCCGGTTGTTCGCGTAATCGAGACCGGTTACTGATGAACGGTCGTATGAAGTGAAGCGACGTTTGGTTGAGCCGGTTGATTCGGAATCAAGCGCAGTACCGAACGGCAAACTGACCTGCTCGAAGTAAGTTGAGTCTTGCGCATTCGTGACCAGACGCGTGCCGAGACGATCCGGATGGTGATATTGAACTGCCTGACCACCAGATCCGTTAGGCGTCAGCGTTGAAAGCAACCTGGCACCGAGGTAGACAGAAGACTTCGACCACTGCGGTGTCGTAGAGCTGCCACTCTCAACGTACTCCATGCTGGCATTGCAAGCGTAGTAAGTGCGCAGTCCACCTTCGTCTGCGATCAATCGTTCATTTGAAGCGCCATACGTGTTGGTGACCAGCACATAGCCGTAATCGTCTAGCACCTGAATCAAACGATTCGCGGCGTCATATTTGAACCTCTGCGCGGAACCATCTGCTCGCACGGTGCGCGTCTGGTTTCCAGCAGCGTCATACTGGAAGCCCCCGGTGGTGATGCGGTTGGTGGCAGCGTCGTAAGAGACAGTCGCCAGACCATCCCGCGGGATCGGCACTGCACCAGCGAAGCTCGGACAGAGGCTGGCAAGTTTGGCGACAAATTCAGCATCACCCGCATCTTCAAAAGCGTGACGCACATTCTCCCGACCATTGGCCAGCCCTGCCTGTCCGGTCCAATAATCCCAGCCGCCCTGATCTGGTTGTCGCTGCAAGTACGCCCAATACAGATCATAAACGTACGAATGATTGTCGCGATTGCGATTGACATACTCGGTCGATCTGAAGATTTGCCGGCCCAGGTACTGCGCTGCGGCAAGCAATTGTGTCTGTCCCTGATAGTAAGCCTGGCGCAGCTGGCTGCTCCATGCCTGCAACTCGTTCCCGTTCGGCTGTCGCGCCAATGCGCCCTGGTAAAAGTTCTTAACGAACTGATCGATGAGCAGCGTTTGTCCCGGCGGACACGAACTGGCGCCGCCGTTCCACGCAGCCAGCACGCGATTCCGCAACTCCTGAATATGAAACGCCTTGATCGGTTGTCCTTGAGCCAGACCGGCAAGGTACCCGGGCGCAGGTGGTGCACCCAGCGCCTGGTCCAACGCGGTACGCATCTCGAGGATTGGATCTGCTGTGATTGAGCCCCCTGACACCGCCGAGGTCTGCCACGAGAATGCAGACAGCCCCAACTGAGCCCGTAAGTCGTTGATCGCGGTGCGTAACTCAGTGATGTGTAGCGCCTTAACTTGTACTCCGCCTGGAGCTAGCAAATCCGGATTGGTAAAGACCGGTGGATCTGCCGGCGCGGGCGGACCCGGTGGCAGCGTGCGTGAAGCGTGATGGGATTTAGCAGTGGAGCGAGCTGCGCCGGCGCGCAGTGAATCAGGTAACTTGATCTCGGTGTCAGCGGCGATTTGCTCAGTCGGCAGCGAGACGTGGGGCTCGGCTGGTGGGGCAATAGGAGCGGACGGCTCGTCTGACGAAGCTGAGTCTGACACGGCGCTTGCCCCGGCCAGAAGATCCGGTCCCTGAGATTTTGCGTTCTGAGCCAGGCCCTCTTTCACGGACGGCCTATTAATCCGGTTGTTCGCGGAGTAACCGCTCGCAGAAACGTTTGTTCGGTTGCCGTAGCGATCGTAACTGTAGGTTTGGGTCCATATTGGCGCGCTTGCCTGTCCGCCGGTCGCCTGGGTGAGACGGCCTAAAGCATCGTAGGCATAGCCGCGATCCTTGCCGGGATTCAGGTTGTTATGGATCTTCATTAGCTGGCCGGTGCGCTTGCCATTCCCATTAGCGTATTCGTAAGAGAGATTGAGCAGCGCCGTCGCGCCACGCGTTACGGTTTGAGTGTCAAGCAAGCCGGTCTGGGCGTGATAACCATAGTTCTCAGTAATCTGGTTCGCGCCACTGACGCCCACCTTCAGCGACGTCGTTTGGCTGGCCGCGTTGTAAACAATTTGCGACGCATGCGTGGCACCGTCAACAGTCAAGTTGGACAAACGGCTCGCTACGTCGTAGTCCTGATGCACATGCTGGCGCGAAGTCTGAGGAGCTGAAAAGTCCTTCGCCGGATAATAAATGTCCGTAATGCGATCCAGATTGTCAAAGGAATAGTTGGTATCCATAGCGGGGCGACCGTTGACAACTAGTCTTTTGAAAAACACGCGGTGTTCGGAATCGAAATCATAGCTTTCAGTGCTAACGCCGCTGGTGGTGACGCTGCTGAGCTGCGTTATGTCGCGTAACTGCGAGCTGGAAGATTTGGTGCGATATTGGTATGACACGGTGGCAGCGGAAAAAATCGGGTTCGTCGTATCGCCAAAGCCGCTCGTGTCCCAGGAGACAGACTGCAAGCGATTGAGAGGATCGTTCGCGTAGTTGTAAACAGTCTTGACGCCACGCGCGTCGGTGCGTGAAGTGAGATTTGAGCGATTGTCGTAAGTAAACACATCGCTCCACGTTCCGCCGCTGGTCTGATACAGGCCCGCATCGCTAAGCGTCGCGTTGGTCTCGGCAAGCTTCTGGGCCAGCAACCGGCCCAGTGAATCGTATTTGAAAGTACGAGTCTGCGCGCCTTGCGCAACTCCGGTTAGATTACCGAGCGTGTTGTAGCTGTAAGTTGTAATCAAGCCGCCAGTGGCCACGGCGCCATTACCTGAAGGATCCGGTTCGACCACTTCCACCAATCTTCTCTGCGCATCCGAGCGCCCCCAGCGTTCTCGGCCCCATGCGTCTCTAACGAGAGTTGTCTCGCCAGGCGTGCTTGCGCCTACAACATTAGGACGAGTGGGCGAATAACCATCGTTGGAGTCAAAGTCGATTTCATTGTAATAAGTTTCCGTAACGCTGCCATCGGCTGCCGTCATTCTCGTGGTTCGCCCGAGGGCATCATACGCGACGCTGGTGAAAAGCGGAGTATCACCGCTGCGATATGGTCGGCTCTGTTGCGCAACGCGGCCCATGCTGTCATAGATCGTATCGACAAAATCCCAGACACTATTTTCGCCTAGCGCTTTTTCCTGCCGCACTTGCCCGCGCCCGTTGAGCAGTTTCACATTCTGACCGGCGATCGTCGTGTGGGTGGGATGAGTCTCCAGGTAGGTAGTCTCAGTCACACTCATGGCCGTGTCGTCATAAGCGTAGTCAGTATGTGCGCCACTCGGAAGACTTGATGTCTGGGGCCGTAGCATTTCACTAAAGTAACTCGTCTGCGATGTCCGGCCGTTCGCGTCCACCGAGGAAAGCGGCAGCCCGGTCGAAAAATCATAAGTGGCGCTGGTGGTCACCTGGGCGTAGGGATCGGTTGACGAACCACTCGTCTTAGAAAGCGGAAATCCATACCGTGTGTCGGACGTGTAGCTGAAGGTAATCTGTTCGCAACACGAAGTAGAGGTTTTGATCAGGTTGCCGGTGATGTCGTAACGTCGGCTTTCGCCTACAGGCAGAGAGGGACCGATGGCCTCCGCATATGTCGTGATCTGCGTGACATTCCCGCGATACGCGGTAATGGAATTGTAGCTAGGCGAATAGGGATTGTGATTAGGCGAATGGCCAATTACGCCGGGCGCATTCTCGAGTGTTTGGCCGTCATACTGGTATTCAGTATGCGAGACTCTCGTCGTATTGTCGGGCCCAAAGACATCGACCGAAAGCGGCAGATTGAAGATGTGGCGAGCGCCGGTGTAGTTAGCACTATTTTGATACTCAGTCCGGGTCGATCGCAGCAGGACGGTTCCACCGTAATCATAATTCCTGACATCTATGACCTGATTGTAGTTACTCCCGTAGGTGAAGGTCGTGGCGGTGGTTTGACTGCGCTCGTTTGTCGCCTCGATGCGAATTGGCCTTGGCGAATCGAAGGAGCCCTCTTCCCAGGTTGCCGTACTGCGTTGAAGCAGTGTACCAGCCGAATCGCGCGTCTCATCCTGATAGACTAATCCGTCCAGGGCCTTGCGAGAGTCGGTCGGAGGAAGACTGGTATAGTTATAAGAGTATTGAATACTCTTTGTGCTGTTTGGCAGCGTGACCTCCACTTTGCGCGTCGTAACGGGCTGAGGAGGGCCGGTTACATTTTCCACGACCAGAAAATTGGTGGTAGCTGAATCGATATTGGCCGGGTTACCGTCGCGAGTCCAGGTTTCGGTCATCGATGTATAGGTCGGAGCATCGGTGAGATTGGTACTCGCAGTGCCGCTGTTATCACCCACGTATAGTGGATAATTGTAGACCGCCTTCAACGTCATCTGACCCGCGGTTATTGTTCCCTGCTCAGTCGGGCCCTGATAGGCAGGAATGGGATCCGGGCCGCTAAAAGTCATGCCACGCATTTCCACTGATTTAGCGAGCATGCCATAGGTCGAGTAGGAATCAGTATCACCAAACCAATAACCCGTACCAGTTCCCGGATAATAAATAGCGTCGATCAGCCAGGGGTTTGGGTCACGGACCACGGGCGTCAGGCCAAAAGAATAGCTGGAAGAATTCAGCGAGATCTGATGGTAAGTCAATCTGACCAGGGTTCGATCTCCGGTGCCGACACCGAGACGGGGAGTTGTAATTGCCGTGAGATTATTGTGGGAGTCGTAAAAGAAACTTATTACCCGGCCGAGCGTATCGGTGATTGTTTGAATACGCCCGGTCCCAGTGACGTATGTGATAATAACTAAATTGCCGTTGGCGTCGACTATGTCGGTTGGAAACACTCCGCCCGGTCCCACACCGTAGTAATGAATCTGCGACCCGTTCGGCAGATTAGCTTCACCAAAGGTCATCACGCCGCTCACATTCTTCCAGGTTTTATACTGAATGAGCGTTCCGTCGGTGGTATGCCCCACGAAGTCCTGCCCGCCGCTCGTTGGTGGGCCGAGATCGCCGGTGAAAGAATGCCGAGTGCCATCAGCGTCTACGAGCATGCTGCCACCCGCTCCGAGGTCAAGGATCTTGCCAAAGCCGAGCGACCAACCTGGCGCGGGCCAATCACGATCAATATCGAAGTTGATCACGTTGCCGGCCTTATTCCAAACCCGTGAGTTGTAGGAAAGCCCAAGCGAGATGTCTATGCCGCGGCCGGGCAAACCCACCAAGGGTGCTTTTAGTTGAAAGTTTCCGCTGCCTGCGCCGCCGTCGATCGGATGTCCGGGCGGGTCGCCCCGTCCGTTGCCGGGATCATCAGCGGAGGTGTAATTGCTGTCGCCCCAGCCACCGTCAGAATCAATGGGTACTGCATGGGCCCTCAACTGCCTCCCGCGCCGGGTTCTGCCACCCTTGGCCCACTGCGCTGGGCTCCCTTGATTCGAGCTGCCGGCTGACGGCTTCGCAGATTCACTGGAGTTATCCGGATTCGTAGTTTCCGCTGAAGGTTGTGACGGCAGGTCGCGGGAGGAAACGCGGCGCGTCCGCAGCGGAACATCATTTGGATTGGGGCCACCGGGCGTAGGCAGCACCATTACGGTCGCCTGCGCGATCTGACCGGCTGCCTCCGCGATCACTTTAAATCTGCCAGGCGCTTTGCCTTCAAACTGTCCGTTGCTCGAAATTACAGCTCCAGCTTGACCGTTCACATCATGCACACGCCAGCTGATTTCGACGCCACCAACAGATGCGTCATTAAAGTCGTAAGCAACGGCCGCAAATGAGATCCGACCGTCAACACCAATCGTGGTATCCCCGGGATAAATCTGGAGGCGGGCCACTCTCGCATCGCGTTCTTCCTGCTTTTCCTGAGGGCGAGCCTTTTTATTTTGCCCGCTGAACACACGTGCCAGACTGGCGGGCAAATCATTGGCCCGCAGCCAAAACGCCAGAGTTGAGTGGCATTCCCTGGCTACGCTGACAATCGTTTGAGGCGCGGCCGGCGTTGAAGTTGCCAGCATTGAGCAGATGAGGATTAACGAGAGCGTACGACCAGACATGTGAGTAATCGCGCGCACACTGCCAGAAAAGCCGCCGGGTCTTCGTCGATTCCTGTCCGATCGAGAGCGTGTGAAGATTAAGCCATTTGCAATGTTGACAATACGCATCATGACGGTCGCTCCTGTAAA
>DASZDU010000117.1:0-46993 GCA_035941655.1 Pyrinomonadaceae bacterium
TTCGAACTCGCGCGTGCGGAAAATGAAATTGCCGGGAGTCACTTCATTGCGAAACGACTTGCCAATCTGCGCTACGCCGAAGGGAAGTTTGCGCCGGCTGGTGGTCAGGACGTTTGCGAAGTTGATGAAGATGCCCTGGGCCGTTTCCGGACGCAGATACACCAGCGAAGTGGGATCGTCTTCCGCGGTGGCGCCGACGTGGGTTTGGAACATCAAATTGAAAGGCCGCGGCTCGGTCAGATTTTTCGAACCACAGTTGGGACATTTGCCCTCGGTCAATTTGTCCGCACGCAAACGGGTGTTGCACTCGCGGCAGTCGACCAATGGATCACTGAAGGTATCTTCGTGTCCGCTGTACTTCCAGACCAAACGGTTGAGAATGATTGACGAGTCAAGACCTTCGATGTCGTCGCGCTCATAGACCATCCAACGCCACCAAGCCTGTTTGACGTTATTGCAAAGTTCGACGCCAAGCGGGCCGTAATCCCAGGCGCTGCCAAGTCCGCCGTAGATCTCAGATGAAGGAAAGACAAATCCGCGACGCTTCGCCAGCGAGACAATGGTTTCGATGTTGGGAGCAGGCATAAAGAAAGTGGATCGCTAAGAACGGTAAATAGTGAATAGTAAATGGTAAATAGTTAAAACTGAAATGGCCCACTATCGTAATCGAACAACTATTGACCATTTACGATTTACGATTCACTATTCACTCAAAGGAAAAGAGGAGCACCGCGGCGCTCCTCCTTTAAGTCAACTCTTCTCCGTGAACGCGTAATTATTTAGACGGCGCTGGCGCACTAACGTTCACGTCAATCTTCTGCGTGCCGCCGCCGCCAAACAAGCGCCCTCTAAAAACAAAGGCCAGAACCAGGATTAGAATCACAAAAATTACCAGGATTGCGACAACACCGGCACTGCCGCCACCGCCGCCGTTGTCTCCATCGTTTCCCATAGATATGTTCCTCCTCTGTGAATGGGGGATTTGTAAAACTCGATTGGAGGGGGCTGCGGACGATTGTTAACACAGGGATGAGACTGTGGTCAAACTTTGGTAGCGTGCTCAGACAAACTTTTGGAGTGCGCGGACCTGTCAGCGCTTTAGGTTGGTCGCGACCTGTCGCGACCATGGTTGGTTGGTTTGTTTAGTCGGAGGCGCCAGGCCGCCGCAGACCAAAGCGCTGACAGCTCATCGCACTCCAAAAACAAAAGGAGACATGACCGGCTGGTCTTGTCTCCTTCTGGATAGTTACTGCGCGTTTTGATAAAGGCGCTTAGTATCTGCCGCGTCGGCGTCGCCGTGGCATCGTTCTGGTCGCCGGTCGCACGTCGCCCGCCTGCACGGTCGGCGTCGGCCGCGGAGGTGTTGCTCCACTGGGGACTATCCACAACTCAACGCAGTCTTCTTCACGGAAACCTCCGTTGAGAACCGTAATGCGAGACTGGTCGATTCCGCGGTGAGTCACTAGATAATCTCGTGCTCGTGTACCCAACAGCTCTGCCGTTCCGATGCGGCTGGTGCGGCCACCGTAAGCAATGACGTAGGTCGTGGCCGTAGGATCGTTTTGCAGTGTCACCGCCAAATTGTCGAGACGCGCTTTTTGATCGTCAAACGAGCAGCTGCAGCAGACGTCAAACTGTGTCGAAGGATGTTCGATTCTCACCGGAGGTCGAACAAGGGTCGACGCTTGCGCGGTTTGACGGCAGGCCGCGTCGCCTGAGCCATCATCGACAACCAAGGTCGCACTGATCCGTTGACCACCAAAGGTTGTTGAATCAACCGTGATCTTGTTTCCAGTATTGCTCAAAATCTTCGCTGCAATCGGAGTAACCGACCAGGTGTAATTTAACGGAGCAGTTCCGCTGTACGCCGTGTCGGCGCTGAAAGTGACTATCTCGCCTTCGTTAACCTCGGCGTCAACCAGCAGGCTAACCGGATATGGACACGGTGACGTGACTACGGGGGCGGCTCTGAAATTGATTGCCACACACTTGATGTTGCCGGCTCGCAAATCGATTTCACGAGTCCATCTCTGGCCGTTCGGCAAAGTGATCACGATTGTATGTGGGCCGGGATCGCGATCGAAGGAGCGGTAGTCGGTTGAGGTTACACCTTCCGGGCGACCGTCGATCTCAATCGGTAAACCGCCGGGTGTGCTCAGAATCTTTATCGAACCATACTTAGCCAGTTTTCGCTTTTTTGCATAAGCCGTCGAAGCCGGATGAACCATGCAGAAGGTTAGGGCGATCAGCGCGGCGAGGGTGACTTTGCCGTAGATGCGGGGTTTGGTAAATGCTTGCGACATTTTGATTAGCCCTCCTCCGTGTTTCGTAGCTGGGCCTGCAGTTTGCTCCTGGCATACTTTCTACGCAATCCAGCGCCAAATGCCGCGAGGCCTGAACCAAATAGAAGCAGCGATGCCGGCTCGGGAATTTCTGGCGTCCCTGGAGGAGTCGGCGTACTGGGAGGAGTAGGAGTTTCGCACTCGTCGCAACCGTGTATGAAGAAGAAGGGTATCGCCGCCAGGAACAACAGCGGCCATTTCGGGAAACCACCACCCGCGACTGTAATCTCGCCGCAGTCACAAATTGTGCCTTCCACGTCTCCCTGATCGACAACGTCTACGCCACCCTGTGGGTCAGCACTGACAGCGACGCCGGACAATAGCGTGTCGGCGGAGATCGCGTCGCCCGTGGAAGAGTCCGAAATCTCGACAATGCCGTCCGCCGCCGACTGCTGTGCAGCCGATGCCACTGGCGAAGGGCCGCCGTTTTCGTCAACTGATGAGTTGGCATTTTGGGAAACACTGCGGAGCCGAAGCTCAGGAGGATTTTGGTAGCTGCCGATTACTTGTATCACCTGGCTTATGGCCACTGGCGCCGCATGTGTCGGCGCTCCTGACAGAAGCAAGATGGCGAGTGTCGCAGCAATGGGGCGAAAAGCTCGACTCATCATTGGTGGAAGTTCCTCCTCGGATCCTTTCCGGGCTGAAGTCGCAGGGAAAGGGTTTGCATCGTTTAGACTGTTATTCGAACCAAGTAAACATTGCGGTTTCGGCTCAAAGTCCGCCGACCGGTTTCGCTGGTTGATAGGAAAAGATGCTCAATCGGGAGGGGATTCCAATTTCGAAGGGCGCTCGAGAGGTTCTAAACTGAATAAAAAAGGAGGTTTGCGGCGGGCCAAACCTCCTAACTCATTTTCAATCTGAGATCTTAAATCTCAGATCTGAAATACCACACAAAGGCGTCAGGCGATTCCAGAAACGCTCTGACAACCGGGCACGGCATACCGTCTCCAACGGTCATGCTCACTCCGAATCGTGAGCAGTTACAGAGTCACTGGCGCTCGCTGCCTCGGCTTTGCGATCCTCATCGCGCAAGACGGCTTTTCGGGAAAGCTTAATCTTATTGCCTTCCTTACCTATGCATTTGACAAGAATCTGCTGGCCTTCCTTCAACTCGTCGCGCACGTCTTTAACGCGCCGATCCGCAATCTCAGAAATATGCAGCAGGCCATCGGTGCCAGGAAAAATTTCCACGAACGCGCCGAAGTCGACGATGCGGGAAACGGTGCCCATGTAAGTCTGACCGATTTCCGCCTCGGCCGTGATGCCGCGAATGCGGGCCACCGCAGCTTCGGCAGCTTCGCCGCTCGCAGTCGCTATGGAAATCGTGCCGTCGTCAGAGACGTCGATTTTCGCACCCGTTTCTTCCACCAGGGCCCGGATCATCTTGCCGCCTGGTCCGATGACGTCGCGAATCTTGTCCGGGTTGATCTTGATCTGAATGATTCGTGGTGCGTGTGCGGAGATGTCCGCGCGTGGCTCGGCGATCGCCTGTTCCATCACACTGAGAATGTGGAGTCGACCTTTCCTTGCCTGCTCGAGTGCTTCCGCCATGATCTGCGCGTTAATGCCGCCGATCTTGATGTCCATCTGCAGGGCAGTGATGCCTTCCTTGGTCCCGGTGACTTTGAAGTCCATATCACCGTAATGATCCTCTGCGCCGGCGATGTCGGTGAGAATCGCGTATTTGTTACCTTCCATCACCAATCCCATGGCAACGCCGGCAACCGGCGCCTTCAACGGTACGCCTGCGTCCATCAGCGACAGAATGCCGCCGCAAACGCTGGCCATCGATGAAGAACCATTCGACTCAGTAATGTCGGAAACGATCCGGAGCGTATACGGGAAAACTGACTCATCCGGCAGCACCGGCTCAATCGCACGACGTGCCAGCGCGCCGTGTCCAATCTCACGACGACTGGACGAACCAAACCGTCCAACTTCGCCAACTGAGTAATGCGGGAAGTTGTAGTGGAGCAGGAAGCGGCGCTTGACCTCGCCCTTCTCGATATCGTCCATGAACTGCTCGTCTTCTTTGGTACCGAGTGTAGTCGTAACCAATGCCTGCGTTTCGCCTCGGGTGAAGAGCGCGGAACCATGCACACGCGGCAGCCAGCCGATTTCACAACTGATCGGCCGTATTTCAGAGAACCGGCGGCCATCGGGTCTGCGACGGCTGTTGAGAATGTCATCACGAAAGATGGTTTCTTTGAGATTGTCAAACACCTTCTTGGCCATCAGCCTTTGCTCGGGGTGATCTTCCGGATACCCTTCGACGACATCTTTCTTCAAAGCATCGACCGCGGCATAGCTATCGCGCTTCTCCTGATTGGTCGTATCCATCGCCGCGCGCAACCGGTCAGCGTAATTTCTTTGAATCTCGCCCAGCATCTCCTCGTTCAACTCCGGGGCAACGACGGAGCGCTTTTGTATGTCGAGCGCTTTGTACAATTCCTTCTGCCAGCGGCAGAGGCGATTTATTTCCTTGTGGGCGAGCATGAGCGCTTCCACCATGATCTCTTCAGACACTTCGGAAGCGCCCGCTTCAACCATCACGATAGCTTCTTCAGTGCCGGCAACAATCAGGTTTAGACGCGACTCGCGGACTTCATCGTAGGTGGGGTTAACAATATACCGTCCTTCAATTAGCCCGATGCGTACGCCGCCTATTGGGTTCATGAAAGGGATATCGGAAAGGTAAAGCGCGCAGGAAGCGCCGGTGATTGCGATCACGTCCGGATTGTTATCAGGGTCGGCGGAAATAACGCTGGCGATTACCTGTGTTTCATTACGATAACCTTCGGCAAACAGCGGTCTGCACGGTCGATCGATCAGCCTGCTGGTTAAGGTTTCTTTTTCGGTAGGCCGTCCTTCGCGGCGGAAGTAGTTTCCGGGAATGCGTCCGGCCGCATAATTCGCCTCGCGGTATTCAACGGTCAGCGGGAAAAAATCAATGCCTTCCCGTGTGTTTTGTGCGCCGACTGCGGCGACCAGCAACATCGTGTCGCCATACGTGATAACTACGGAACCATCCGCCTGTTTGGCGACCCGGCCGGTCTCGACCGTCAATTCCTTGTCGCCTAGTTTTATTGACTCTTTGAGGTATTTCTTAACTGTCATCTTTGTTTGTCTCCTTCGGACAATTGCCTGAGATCTCGAGGATTCAGACTTCTGCGAGCGTCTCGTGCGCCTCGCTATAGTTGGAATAAAGTTTCACCCCGATTTACATTCGGGAGTTGGCGCCACGTGAAGCGCCGAGAAAATCTGTTTACGTAAATTACAAAGGCGGCACGAGTCTCACTTTACCGTGAAGCTCTGCCGCCTTTTGTGCGTTACGCTAAGGCCGAACACGTCTGCTTGCTTGGGAGTTATCGCCGTCACGTTCGGCACCTTGGGCAAGCCCTTCGATAGACGTGGGCTTTGGAATATTAAGATTCGAAGTCTCTCTTTACACTATTGTCGACGATTACTTACGAAGACCGAGCCGAGTAACTACCTCGTGGTAGCGCTCGATATCTGTCCGTTTCAAATAATCAAGCAAACTGCGACGCTGCGAGACCATCTTGAGCAGGCCGCGCCGCGAGTGATTGTCTTTCTTGTGAATCTTGAAATGTTCAGTAAGCTCGTTGATTCTCTTGCTGAGTAAAGCGACCTGAACTTGTGGTGAGCCGGTGTCGGTTTCGTGGCTGCGAAAATCGCTCAAAATCTGTACTTTCGTTTCTTTGGCTAGTGGCACTGCTAAAAATGATCCTCCAGGACAGCAGAAACCGTAATTACGGCAACCGCTAAGATTAAGTGTCGAAGTAACTTAACACGCGCCTTGGAGGCTGTCCAGCGGGCACAAAGGCGGGTCATTTCATGGGTGGATGATAAAAGCATATTTTTCCATTTCCCATTTTCCATTTCTCATTTTTCATCGGCAGACCGTCTGGATAAGGCAGTTTTACCGGCCCGTAGGCCGTTAGCCAAAGCACTTGTGCCCTCGTAGGGCGGATAAGTCCGCTTACAAAACAGGAGGAAAATGGCAAATGGCAAATGGGAAATGGAAAATCTTCAGTAGGGAAAGCGTTGGCGATATTCAATGGAGGAGATGAACGCCTTCACCATTTCTGCCTGTTCAAAGTTGCCATTAAACTGGTTCAGCTTGTTCAGCCAGTACTGGTAACCCTCATCGTCCGGATCACGCCGCAGGTATCCGAAGTATTCCATCATTACAAACATCTGATTCGTCTTCGCCCGCGTAACCCCTCCGTTTTCGACAATCTGCCGCAAAACCGCAGCGCGCGATAAGGTGGAGTTGTTCAAGCCGCTTACCAGCGCATCCCGGTTGCCATCGAAGGTTGCGCCGGTATTGGCGATCAGCGTATCGACAAAAGCGTCATTTCCGAGCCCATCGTAAACCGCACGGAAAGCGGAACGCTCTACCCAGGCAGCGACAAACGCCTGTTTGTTTGCCTCCAATTGTGCCAACCAATCACCCCGCCCGACTATCACGTCATGCGCCACCAGCGCAGTGTCCGGCATGAACTCGGCGAAGAGCGGCGGGCGGGCGTAGCTGGCTCGATACAATCCGTCAACCAATCCACCGGTCGCCTGAAATTCAATCGACAGGAAATACGCAGCTGAGACATTAATGCGGCGCCGTTCGGCGCAGGGGGCGTCGCTGCCACACTCGAGTATCTGATCAGTCCAAAAGTTAAATCCGCTTTCATCCGGTTCTCGTCCCAGGAAGTCGAGATAGTGTTGCCGCACGAAGTACTCGGAAACGTCGACAGGATTCAATAGTGCACCGGCTACCAGAACCGCTGCGAAGGATGCGTCGGTGTTGCTGCCGGAGGTTGAGAAGGCGCGCTGGTCCGGACTGAATGTGTAATTCACGCGTGCAGGGGTGACGGTGTAAAAACTGGCGCTGTTGACACTATCAAAGCGGTAGTTGCCGTAGCTGTCGGTAATTGTCTTCCGAGAAGCCGCTCCGCTGAGGTTAACAGTCACACCCGCGAGGGGGGTGCCGTCTGATGTCGCCACGTGGCCAGTGATGGCCGAACCCGCGGCGGTAGGTGCCGCGTTTACAGCCGCCAGCACATCGACACGTCCGTAGCCAAACGAGTTGTTCGGTATTTGGGTCGAGGGAGTGTCGCCACAGGTTTGCGGTGCGACGGTCACGATCGGGTTAGCGGTGTTCTGCAAGAGCGCCTTGGTTGCCGCGATGTTTCGAAGCAGTAGCGGTCGCGCAGACCACAGCAGAGCTACGACACCCGAGACGTGTGGACTGGCCATCGATGTGCCGCTGAGGTTGGTGTAGCTCGTATCGTTCGCGCGTCCGGTTGAGCGAACGTTGACGCCGGGCGCAGACAAATTCGGTTTTAGCAAATTCGGTGTGTAAAAGGTGCTGGGACCGCGGCTACTGAAACTAGCCAGCACGTTGTTGATGTCGATGGCTCCTGTTGCAAAAGTGTCGCTGTAGATTGCCGGCGGATCAACTACCGTCGAGCAGCCTGGCCCGTTGTTTCCCGCCGATGACGCCACGAAGATGCCGGCCGCCTGCGTGTTGCTCACAATTGTCTCGAGCTCGGCGCGCGTAACGCAGCCTTCGCTGGTTGGGCAGCCCCAGGAGTTATTGATCACATGTGGACGCAGCGCTGGATTGGCGTTGTTACCGGCCAGATCGGTTGGCGCGATGAAGAACTGAAAACACTCCGTGTAAGTCGCGGGCGTCCCATTGCCCTGATCCATGTTGCGACACCCAATCCATTTCGCACCGGGAGCGACACCAATCTGATTTCCGGCACCGTCGTCGCCAACGGTTGTGCCAGTAGTGTGAGTGCCATGGCCCTGGTCGTCACAAGGCTCGGAGACACTGCGGCCACACGGGTTAACAGCCGGGGAGCCTGGAATTTGAGAATGAATCGAGTCGTGCCAATTGAAATTATGGTCGGCGGTTAGCCCATTCCAGCCGCGATACTTAGGTTTCAGCGCATTGTGAGTCCAACGCATGCCCGTATCTTCGTTGCCAATGGTGATACCCTGCCCGGTGAAACCCAGCGCCCATACCGCGGGCGCGTTTACGTTGAGTACACCCCACTCCGCGGCGTCTGGAGCGTTAATGCTGCTGGTGGTCGTCCCGAATTTTTCAACTACAGGATCTTCAATCCAGCGAGTCGGCAAATTTGAGTCAATGCGTCCCACATCTGAACGCGCGGCAAGCTTCTCGACCAGCGCCCAATCAGCGTTGGTGACAATCATGTTGGCAGCCCAGAAGGATTTGTAGGTTGCGCCGTTTGATTTGAGGAATTCCTGCAGACTAGCCTGCGTGCGAGCGGCGTGCTGAGAAAGTGTGTTGTAAACATACCAGCCGCGCTCATCCTGGTCCTTCATTCCGTAAGCGGCGCTGAGATCTGCCTGATCCGCAAGCAGGATAACTACAGACGTGCTGTTGCCGTCGGTTGTGTCCGCCAAAACTTTTGGCGCGATTCGTTCGGTTGGGTTCTGAGTTTGAGGCGGGACGTAGTTGCTGGAGGACGAATTCATCGTCGTGGTCTGCAGCAAAGCGACGACAGCGAAAACAAAAATCAGCACGTAGAGGTAACTACGAGTGCGGGCCTGGAGTGTTGTGAGTTCCTTCATAGCTTCTGATTAGATACTACCGGGATGGTCGACGCGGTTAGCGATAATCGGGGAGAAAATCAAATTCAAAACTACTGTGCCGTCGCCCATTCTGCCTTCGCAACTTTTTATAGGCAAGCGGAGGCGATGCAACGGGACTGAGACTTGCAGTTTAGAGTTCAGCCTTTAGGCTGCGGGTTTTGGATATCGTTGAAAACACAAGCTAAAGCTTGAACTCTAACCTGCATCGGCAATTCGACTGGTGCTGGTTCTCTGTTACCATCTTGCCTGGACCGAGTACCCTGGAATCAATGCAAAAGACAAACGCACGAATTGTCATAGTGGGCGGGGGGTTTGGCGGCCTCTTCACCGCGCTGGAATTGGGAAGCGCTCACGACGTGACGCTCATCAGCGACGAGGACCATTTTCTGTTCACCCCGATGCTTTACGAGTATCTCAGCGGCGAGGTGGAGGAATGGCACATCGCACCCAGCTACAAAGAACTCCTCGACAGCAACGTCAATTTCGTTCGCGATCAAGTCACTAGCATCGATCTCGAAGAACAACTGGTTAGCTTCGAGCGACGAGATGAGACGCTGAAATACGATGTGCTCATTCTGGCCGTCGGCGGCGTCACGAATTTTGCCGGAGTAGCCGGCGCCGCAGAACACGCTATTCCCTTCCGCAAAATTGCTCATGCCGATGAGCTTCGGGCAAGAATGGTTGCGGCGCTCGATAACGTGCCGCCTGACCTGCCCCCGCAGGATACGCATCGCGCTTTGACTTTCGCCGTTGTTGGTGCGGGCGCCAGCGGTGTTGAGCTGTCTACTAAAATGGCCGATTTGCTGCGCGATGCCTTCGAGCGCCGGGCGCTTCGCGGTGAACCTAGGGTGCTGGTAATTGAAATGGGCGACAAAGTTGTGCCCGGCATGGGCCAAGAGATTCGACAGTTTGTCGACCAGGCTTTGCGCCAATCACGCGTCGAGGTACATACCCTGACGCAGGTCGTTAGGGTTGGTGAGAAGACAGTCGTGATTGAGCATGAAGGCAAACAAACCGAGATCGACGCTGCGGCTGTGGTTTGGGCCGGTGGAGTTCGCGTCAGTCCGCTGGTGGAGAGTCTGAAGTTGGAAAAGACCGACCGCGGATTGATCGTTGTCAACCCGACTTTGCAGGTGCACTCGCGCGAAAATGTGTTCGCGCTCGGAGACATAGCGTTCTACAAAGACGCGGCGCCGACACTCGCGGGTACGGGCCAACTGGCCCTGCAGCAAGCGGGTCTCGTCGCTCGCAACGTCAAAGCTTTCCTTGCCGGAGATCCGCTGGAGACAAAGCATTTTGAAGAATTGGGGGAAGCGGTCAGCCTCGGAACCGAGCGCGCGGCTGTGCTTGCCGGTGGCAAAGCCTTTGGTGGACCACTCGCTCGACAGGCGCGCTTTGCGCTCTACACCGCACGATTACCCACCTGGCATCATCGGCTACGCGTGGGTGCGAGTTGGTTTTTCGACGGCACCGCGCCGCGGCCCTTATTGCCGCTGGGATTGACCAGGTAGAATTGTGGCTCTTGACGTAACAAGACGCGCGCGTCTGCTGGTAGTTGTTATTGTCGTTCTCGTATTTGGAGGCCTGGGAACTTTCTTGTGGCTGCGCGGGCGACACACGCAGACAATAACGTCACTAACTCCGCAAGAATCAGCTAGTCCGGTATCAACAGCCTCTTTTTCACCTGCGGCGGTTTTAGAAAGTCCAGCTATCCCGCAGCCATCAGCGGCCACGCCCGCCGTTAGTCCTTCACTCCAAATCCCCAGCGAGACCCCGCCGCCACAAGTTGATCAGGCTGCGGCTACGCCTTCACCACTCGCCGGCAGTTACGTTGGCAAGCTCAAACTGATTATTCCGGTAGTAGGCGTGCGACCGGACCAGCTGCTCGACACCTTCGCTGATGCGCGCTCAGAAGGCCGGGTGCATGACGCAATCGACATCCCCGCGCCTGCGGGAACTTCAGTAGTAGCGGTTGCCGATGGCGAGATCATTAAACTTTTCCAAAGCGAACGCGGCGGCACGACCATCTACCAACTCAGCCCCGACCGAAAACTGGTCTTTTATTACGCTCACCTACAGCGCTACGCAGACGGCATCGCAGCTGGTAAGTTTGTAAAGCAAGGCGAAGTGATCGCTTACGTCGGCGACACAGGCAACGCCGGCACGGGAAATTTCCACCTGCACTTCTCGATTTCTGTGGTCCCTGATCCAAAACGCTATTGGGAAGGCACCAACATCAACCCCTATCCTCTGCTGCGACAGTAGTCTTTTACCGATGAGCAGGGGCAAGCATGCCTCTTGCCCCGGCTTTTAGCGCGTTCGTAAATCGTGCAAGCACGCCTTTGAAAACGAGGGTTTCAGTTCAGCTGAAGGGGCGATTCCGGTGAAAGACCTGTGGGAACACCCATTGCTGGTAAACCTTCGTTCGAGCAACATCCTCCCGCTTTTCAATCTTGTTCGAACGAGGCAAAACCTGATGAGTAATCCAAAGTACAAATTAATCAGCCGCGCGCTGCTGCTGCCAACAATTCTGTTGACGCTATTTGCCGCCGCTTGCGAACCGGCAAACAATTCAAATTCCGAAACCGTGACGTCATCGCCTTCCCCCACCGCTTCGCCCAGCAGCACCGTGAACACTCCCGCAACCAGTCCAAGCCCAAGTGCTTCGCCGGTGGTGTCGCCATCCCCCGTAGTTAAAAAACCGAACTGAGGAAAATCTAAGACAGGCTCAATACCCGACAAATGAGCCAACGCTGGAAACAACGACCGAGGTAAATCGAGAATGAGAACAGTAAGAAATACAGCATTGAGCCTGATGATCGCTCTATCAATTTTTGTGGCCGCGGGTTGTGCGACCGCACCAACCAGCAACACCAACGCAAACGCCGCAGTCAGTCCTGTGCCGTCAGCTTCGCCGTCGCCTACAGTCAGTAGCGCTGTATCGGTAACCTTGCCGGTACTGGACGCTTTGTTTTCTGATGAGCCGTTCAAAGAACAACTGAAATCAAAGCTCGCACTCAACGATGATCAGGTAGCGCAGCTTCAGAAAATTGCCGGAGAAGAAGTCGCACGTCTGCGCGAGCTGAACGCGGAAGGTTCGGCCGCCGGTCAGTCAGAACAGGCGGAAAGTCAGGCCGCCGCTTCGCGCGAACGCGCAGCCCAGGCGATTCGTGGTGCGATTGGGGAACAGAAGGCCGGGGATCTTTTCGCGTTTGCTCGTGATTACTGGGTTGCGGGTAGTCAACCAGCCGACGCCGGCAAAAGCGGAACCGAACCGGCTGCGAATTCGCTGCCAACAGTTCCCAACTCCGTGCCTACAGACACGCGCATAGTGGTGAACATTCCTGCTTACAGGATGGACGTGTTCAAAGACGGTTCACTTTTGAAGTCGTACAAAATCGGCATTGGGTATCCTGAGTTTCCCTTGCCTACCGGAATGAGAAAAGCACAATCGATTATCTTCAATCCGACCTGGACGCCGCCTGACGAGCCCTGGGTGGCGAAGATGAAGAATGTGACTGTCGGCGAGAAGGTGGCAGCCGGCAGCAAACTGAATCCGCTCGGCCCAATCAAAATTCCCATCGGCCTGCCTTCGCTTATTCACGGAGGAAAGTCGCCCGCCAAGCTCGGGACCTTTGCTTCACATGGATGCGTTGGTCTGACAACCCCACAGGTGCAGGACTTTGCAAAACTGCTGGCCCAAGTCGCCGGCTCTGAAATAACAGAAGCGGCTCTGAAATCGTATGCTGCCGACAAAGAGAAAACCAAGGTCGTCAAACTAGACAATGCAGTTCCGGTGGAGCTGCGCTACGAGACGATTGTGGTCGAGGACGGAAAGCTGCATATCTATCGCGACGTCTACGATCAGGATACTAATACTGAAGAGAACCTGCGGACGGTGTTGGAAGCAAACGGGGTGAAGCTCGAGGATTTAAGCGAGGGGGAACGGACGCAGGTGTTGGAAGCACTCAATGCGATGTCGCGTCATCCTGTGCCGATTAAGACGGCAAGCAAATCCGCGGATGCAGTCGCCTCGGCTTCACCAACAGCCAACACAAACGGCGCTGAGAAGCTGACTAAAAAGCCGGAAACTGCACGCGCTAAAAAACCGATCGGCAAGAACCAGAAGGAAGTGGTGATCGAGCTTGCGGCACTAAACGGCAAAGGCTACCCATCTGCAGTGAATCTCGACACGGGAAGCGGAAAACCTGCCGCCGTCGCTGCAGCCCGACCAGTTCGATGAGCGGCTTCGCCGCCTTCCGTGCGGACAGGCTGTGCCTTTCCGTCCACTCTCGATCAAGTGAGGCTGCGCCTCTGGTAAACCCCCGAGGCGCAGCCTCTAATTCGTTTTCGTTTAGGTGAACCGGAAAGGCAGAGCCTTTCCGCACGGAAGGCGGCAAAGCCGCGACGACCTTTATCGAGTTTTTTTCGTCTTAACGTTTGTCGCCTTCTTGCCTCTTCCATCCTTCCCAGCCGGCGCTTCTTTCTTTTCAGCTTCGTGTTTCACTCTATAGGTCACCAGCACGCAACCAGTCTTCAGCGTCTTGCATTCGATGAGTTCCAAATCAATCTGACGGTTCATCTCGTAAAACAGCGGTATTCCGGAACCGAGCAGCACCGGATGAATGTTGAATCCAATCTCATCGATCAAGTCTGCCTCGAAGAGAGACTTCGCCAGTAGTCCTCCACCCATGATGCAGATGTCTTTGCCCTCCTCTCGCTTTAGCCGGCCCACAACCTCTGCGACGTCTGCGGAAGTAATCTCAAGTTTTTTGGTTGAACGCGGCTTCAGCGTGCGCGAGAAGACATAAGTTTTCATCCCGGGAGTCGAGCCGTCCCCGTGGCCCATAGCGATTGCCACTTCGTAAGTGCGTCTCCCCATCACGATGGTGTCAAAGGTTTTGAAATAGTCGGCCATGATCTCGCCGACTTCGTCACTCCACATCAGCCAATCGACCGCATCATCTTTGCGAGCGAAATAGTTGTCGAGACTGTTGGCGCCACCAAAAACAACCTTGCGCATTTAGTATCCTTCCGCCCACACGAGAGTTTGCCTTGTCCAAAGTCCAATGTCCAAAGTCCAAAGTCCAACGTCCGCAACGCCAACAGTCTTTTGACTTTGGACGTTGGACTTTGGACATTGGACTTGGTTACGCGACGCTAGCGGCTTCGCAACTATCGAGCTCGGGCGCGTCTTCGATCGGCGCGCCCGCTTCGCCGTAGTAAGGACGACCGGTTTCGATCGCTTCGAAGTACTCCTCGATTCGATTGAGGATTTCGTCCACCGAATGTGAATGAAAGATCGAGGTGCGAAACAGCGCGCCACCCTGCATGCCGCGCGTGAATTGTCCGGCCAGTTGCTTCATGCGATTTATCGCCGGCGTCTCCGGCATATCTTCTCGCAGCAAGTCGAAGTACTCATGTAGGATCGCGCGCTTGTCGGCAAGCGTAGGCTCGAATACTTCGCGCCCGTGCATGACGTCTTCAATCTGGCGGAAGATCCACGGGTTGGCCATGGCTCCGCGTCCGATCAAAACGCCATCGCAACCAGTTTCACGAAAACGCGCGAACGCCTGTTCGATCGTAGTTACATCGCCGCTGCCTGACACCGGCACGCTGACTGTTTCCTTGATCTGCTTCACCAGGTCCCAGTTCGCGAGGCCGCGATAACCCTGTTCTTTGGTGCGTCCGTGCAAAGCGATGTGCTCAACGCCGCAAGCTTCGGCCAGTTTGGCCGTCTCCACTGCATTGATGGTGTGATCGTAGAAACCGGCGCGAATTTTTACTGTCAACGGAATCGTGATCGCTTTCTTGATCTCAGTCAGGATTGTCTCGAGGCGTTCGTGATCTTTAAGCAGACCTGAGCCGCCGCCGTGCTTCACAACTTTTGGAGCTGGACAACCACAGTTGATATCGAGGATGTCGGCGCCGATTTCTTCGGCCATCTCAGCGGCGATGCGCATGCGTTCAGGTTGGCCGCCAAAAATCTGCACCGCAAACGGCCGCTCGTCCTCGTAAAACCGCATCTGCCGTTTGGATTTGGGATTGCTGCGCGTGAGGCCTTCAACTGAAATAAACTCGGAAACACTGAGGCCCACCCCGCCACGTCGTTTGAGCAGACGCCGAAACGAGACGTCGGTTACGCCGGCCATGGGGGATAGGATCAACGGCGGATTGATCTCGATGTTACGGATCTTGAATGCTTTGACTGACGTCGTCATGGGTTAATTATAACCGTGGTTCCCACCGGTATAGCCTGGAACAGTTCGTGTATATCCTCATTTTCCAACGCGACACAGCCCCATGTCCAATCGCTGCCCGCGCCGCTGCCATGGATGTAGATGTCGCCGCCGAGCGCAGTGTTCTGCGGTGGTGTCGCTTTTCGTTTGATGGCCTTCACGATAGCGTCGTGTTGCGCGCGCGAAATCAAATGATCGCGCAAGCCACGCTCCGCATCTTCAACGTTGGGATAACTGATTCCCAGCGAAAGGTAGAAAGCGCTCTTGTTATTTTTCGTGAATACATGAAACTCGCCCTCGGGAGTGGCACGATCACCTTGCCGTTGTTTGTTGGGAACCGGATTGAGTCCAAGGCCAATTTTATAAGTGCGAACCAGTCTGCCATCTGCGTAGAGTTCCAAACGTCGCTTACTCTTGCTGACGACGATCCGCGGATCCTTTAGCGGAAGTTTAAGGGCTGGTCGTTGTGGCGCGGGTTGCGCTGGACTCTCCTTTTTCGCCCCAAACCTGTGTAATTCCGGGCCTAAGGTCGTTTTCCCGGCTATTCCGATTTTCTGTTGTCCCGCGAGACTGCTGATAAGAACCAGGAGCGCAATGAAGAAAAGGTGACGTCTCATCTTGAATGCTGGGAAAGGGCGGGGCAAGCCTGTCCCACCAAGAGCTACTCCAACCACCTTCAAGAAATCTCGCAAAACGGCTTTCAACCGAAAGTCAAAACTCAACTCTGATCAGCTGTTGGTTTGGAAGGCGAGCTTGCCCCCGCTGCTTTCGTAAAGTCAGCTTCAGCTAACGACTCTTCGCTCACCAATTCATACAACCTGCCTGCTTGTTTGCGCGAGGTTTGGCGCGCCTCCGGGATGTCAACAACGCGGACGGTCGTCAAGCTGTGGTGGCGGGTGATGGCGATTTCGTCTCCTACCTTCACGGCGTGGGACGACTTCGCTGTGTGTCCGTTGACTGAAACGCGCGCAGCATCGCAAAACTTCTGCGCCACGGTTCGCCGCGCACATAACCGGCTCGCTTTGAGAAAGAGATCGAGGCGCATAAAAGCAAGTTTCAAGTTCATGTTTCAAGTTTCAAGTCCAGACATCTGATGTCTTGAACCTGAGACTTGGAAATGAAATTCTGAACTTGAAACTTGGAACTTGAAACTGGGTTCAGGGTTTTGGAATAATTCCCAAAAACTTACCCTTCTTCTTTTCCGCAGGCTTTGCCGGACTGCTGCTGTTGTCAGCGGTCTTTTCCGGAGCGAGCTTTAACAGTGGAGCGACGGCGTCGCGGTAGGTGTCAGAAATCTTTATGTACGACTCATTCCGCACGCTTTCCAAATAGGCTTCACGAGCCTTTGGGCTACGTTCGATCGTGATTGCCTCGCGTACCTGGTTCTCATTGAATGTCGCAGACGTGCTTGCCGGCGTGCGGTCATCGACGCGAAAGATTTGATAGCCGTCGGAACTAGCCAGCGGATCACTAACTCCGCCAACCTTTACGTTTCTAACGGAATTCGCGATGTCCTCGCGAAGGTTCGGCATCTCAAAGGTGCCGACTTTTCCCCTGTTTTGGGGAGCGATGCGTACACCATTTACCTCACGCTCAGAATTGGCTGCGGCAACCGCGCCAAAGTCTGCTCCGCTTCGTAATTGCGTGACAAGTTCCAGGGCTCTCGCTTTTACGTCAGCCTCTTTCTTACCCGCCATGCTGAGATATATTTCAGAGATAGTGACGTTCTCAGGTTTGCGAAACTTCTCTTGATGCTCCTGAAAATATTTCTTAAGTTCGTCAATCGTCAGTCCAAAGAAAATCTTGCGATCAACCTCCTGCTGAATCACAGACTGCTTCATGATCTCGGCACGGAGTGTTTGGCGAGTTGCCGCCGGGTCGACGCCACTTTCACGCATCGCTACTTCGAGTTTTTCGATCGATGGAATTCCCTGCTCCTTAGCTACCTGCAACATACGGCGGTTGACTTCAGCCTCAACCTCACTTGAAAGATCGAGTTCTTTTCCCTTTTGTAGCAGCAGCACTTCATTCACGAGCGTGGCAATTAGTTCCGGCTGGCGTTTATTGACTTCGGCAGTTGCTTCCTGCTCCGACATACCCGACTGCTTCAGAGCCTCGATACGTTCTTTGGTTTCGCGCTTCAACATGGAAAGGGTGATCACGTCGTCGTTGATTTGCGCGATGACTTCATCAACGACTTGCAGCTCGCCTTCCTGGGCAAAGCTTGAAGTTGGAATGAAAGCCAGGACGGCAAAAACAAAAACGCTCGTCAATACCAGCGATATAAATTTAGATTTCACAATAGCTCCTTTGAAAAGACAGCAGACAGTAAACAGCAAACAGCCCGAAAATACTCGGTTTAAAAATCAGTGCGGTCATCAATCACTAAAGGATCTGCTGTTTACTGTTTACTGTTTGCTGTCTACTGTTTGCTGTCTACTTTCTTCGATTCTAGTCTTCCAACCGTAATTCCATCAACACGCCACGCACTGTGTCCAACAAGTTGTCTTGTTCCTCCTCGTTCAGCTTAAGCTTCAAGACGCCTGTCGGACTGAATACTCTGCCCTCGCGAGCGCCAATAAACGCTGCCAAGTTGTCGGTCGAGATGCGCGCCTTTTCGCTGAACTTGAGCGCCACACCTTCAGCCGTCTTGTCTATTGAAAGCACTCGCAAGTCTTCCGCCAATCGGCGCAGGCCCGCATATGCAAACAGCTGCTCGACAGACTCCGGCAGCCGACCGTAACGATCCTGCGTTTCATTGCGAATGTTGAAAAGCGTCTCTTCGTCGCGCGCGGAAGATACGCGTTTGTAGGTGCGCAGACGCTGGCCCATGTCGTTAATATATTCATCGGGAATGGCGACATCCACGCCGAGATTAATCGTGACGCTCGTGTCATCTTCGACCGTTTCGCCGCGCAACTCAGCGACTGTGCGCTCGAGCATCTGCGTGTAGAGATCAAAGCCGAGCGCATCCATGTGGCCCGACTGCTGACCACCCAGCAGATTTCCGGCGCCTCGCAGTTCGAGATCCAGGGCGGCGATACGAAAGCCGGCACCCAGGTCTGAAAACTCCCGAATCGCGGCCAAGCGTCGTTTCGCTATCGGCGAAAGCTCCTGCTCGCCGGGAATCAAAAGATAGGCGTAGGCGCGGCGGTTTGAACGGCCGACACGCCCGCGTAGCTGATAAAGTTGAGAAAGACCATACTGATCGGCGCGGTTTATGATGATTGTGTTGGCGCGGGGGATGTCTATTCCGTTCTCAATGATGGTGGTGGCCACCAGAACATCATATTTAAACTCGATAAAATCGAGCATCACGCGTTCCATCTCCTTCTCGTTCATCTGGCCATGGCCAACCACCATGCGCGCCTGAGGCACCAGCCGCTTGACGAGCGCGGCAATAGTTTCGATGGTCTCCACGCGATTGTGTATGAAGAAGACCTGGCCGCCACGACCGAGTTCCAATTCAATGGCTGACTTGATGACGTTCTCAGAAAATTGAACCACTTGAGTTTGTATGGCCAGTCGATCGCGTGGCGGCGTTTCAATTAAAGACATATCACGCAATCCGCTCAGCGACATGTTGAGCGTGCGCGGAATCGGTGTCGCGGAGAGCGTCAGCACATCGACGCGTTTCTTCAAATGTTTCAACCGCTCTTTATGGGCCACGCCGAATCGTTGTTCTTCATCAACGACAACGATCCCGAGTTCTTTAAAGCGAACGTCCTTCGACAACAGGCGATGCGTTCCTATGACTACGTCAACATCCCCTGACTCGACACGTTTGGCGACTTCCTTCTGCTCTTTGGAGGAACGGAAGCGCGACAACAATTCGACCTTTACGGGAAAGGGCGCGAAGCGATTGCGGAAGGTATCGTAGTGCTGATAGGCGAGCACGGTCGTCGGCGTCAACACCGCCGCTTGCTTGCCCTCCATCACGGCTTTGAAGGCCGCGCACATTGCCACTTCAGTTTTGCCATAACCAACGTCGCCGCAGAGCAGTCGGTCCATTGGCGTCGGTTGCTCCATGTCCTGCTTCACATCTTCAATCGCGGTTTCCTGATCCGGAGTTAAGACGTATTCGAACCCGTCTTCAAACTCCTGCTGCCAGGGTGTGTCTGCCGCGAACGCATACCCGCTGACGAGTTTGCGTTCGGCATACAAGCGCAAGAGCTCATCGGCCATATCCCGCATGGCGCGTTTGGCTTTGGCTTTTGTTTTCTGCCAGCCAAGACCACCGAGACGATCGAGTGTGGGTTGCTGTCCCTCTCCGCTGGAATATCGCTGGACCAGATCCATCCGCTCGACGGGAACATAGAGCTTGGCGTCTTCGGCGTAGAAGAGCAGCATGAATTCGCTGCTGCGCGTGCCGAGATCGAGGGTTTGCAAACCGCCAAAGCGTCCGATGCCATGATCGATGTGAACGACAAAATCGCCCGGTTTCAAATCTCGAAAATCGGAAAGAAACGCCGCTGTCCTGGATTTACGTTTTCTACCTTCTGCCTTTTGCCGAGTGCCTTCGGCCCCCGGTGCGCGCCGTTCGAGCGCTTGTGAGCCCGTCTCATCAAACAGATCGGCTTCAACATGGGTCGAGAGTCCTGCGCCCGGCATCTCAAATCCGCTGCTGAGCCTGCCCACCGTTACAATCGCTTGCCCGCTTTGCAAAAAATCAGACGGCTCGCGCGCCTCGGATCTCTGATCTGCTAACGAAAGCTGCGCCTCAATCTCATACTCGGCGAGAATCTCCGTCACGCGTTCGGCGACTCCAAGACTAGGCATCACAAAAAGGGTCGCGGTTCCACTCTCGCGGCTGTTCACCAAATCCTTCGCCAGGCTCGCAAGGCGTCCGTGGTATTTCCTTGACGTGTGTGTCTTCCATTCAAATTCAGGCGCTACACCGGCAACCGGAAAAAGAAATAGCGGTGTACGAACTGCGCGTGCGCGACCAAGCTGGACTTTCGGTGCTTCGGCATCAAGACTCACCGCCTGATCCAGTTCAGCCGCGGCTCGCCCCAGTACTCGCAGCTCAACTCTTTGTTTCGAATCTAATTTCGCCCGCAGCTCCTCGATAGTTAAATACAGTTCTTCAGGCTTTACGGCGATGTCGTCAACTGAGTCGTTCTCGGCAAAGCGATCGGCGAGCGTTTGGTAAACTTCGCCAAGATAATTCTCGACCGACGAAGGTTCGTCGACGATAAGGACCGCGTCTTTCAGGTAGTCGAAGATGCTTCCGGTGGCTTCACCAAGAATCGGCATTAACCATTCCCAGCCGGCGAAGCTTTCTGCTTCATCGGCAAAGGCAGTGCGATCCTGAAGCGCGCGCGCATATCGCTTATCACTCCAACGCCGGCGAGCTGCCTCGGCCCAGGTAATGAAGTCGCGGCTGCGTACCACCACTTCCCGCATCGGAATAACTTCTAATTTGGTCAGTTGACTGGTGGACAGTTGAGTCTCTGGATCGAAGGCCCGGATTGAGTCGATCTCGTCGCCAAAGAATTCGATGCGCACCGGTCTTTCCTGGCCGGGCGACCACACATCCACGATACCCCCGCGTATTGAGAATTCGCCCACCGCGCCTACCGGATCCTCGCGCACATAACCTGCAGCCACGAGTTTCGCGACGAGATCTTCGGGCGATTGAGTGTCGTTCCTGGCGAGCGAAGCTCCCGCTTCGAGGATTTCATTGGGCCTTACTGTCCGGCGTGCCAATGCCCGCGCGGTCAGTAAGACAAAATCCTGCGCGGAGCTGGCCAGACGCCAAAGCGTGAGTGCGCGCCGTTCAAGCGTTTCCGGATGTGGCGATGAGCCGGCGTATGGATCACTTTCAGACGACGGCAGAATGAGAACTTCGTTGTCGCAATTTGTCTTGCCGGCGAGTGCGCAGTACCAGAAACGCAGATCAGCCTCCCATGGTTCGAGGTCGCGATTGGATTGCGTGACGATGGCGAAGAGTTTTCCTGTTTGGCGTTGCAGGGCCGCAACTGCCAAGGCGCGCGCTGCGCCGGCGACCAGTCCGCTGATTGAAACAACGCGCGCGCCGCGGTTGACTTCATCAACCAGACGCTTAAAGTCTGGCGTTTGCGTAACGCGCCCCAGCGTGTTTTGGAGTGGGTTGGTTGTTTGAGTGGTGATGCTCATTAAAATCGACCGGGGACCGGTGACCAACGACCAAAGACAGTCGGCGGTTAATGGTTGTCCGTCGGCTGTAGGCTTTGCTTCATCTTCTCAATGATGCTGCTGGTTGATAGACCTTCGACAAAAGGTAAGCTGACGACGCGTCCCCCGGCCGCTTCCACTTCCTCGCGTCCATGAATCTCGTCGAGTCCATAGTCGCCGCCTTTAACCAAAACATCCGGCAACAATGCAGCAATGACCGAGCGCGGTGACACGTCATCGAATATTGTTACGTAATCCACTTGCCTTAACGCGGCGAGAATTTCCGCGCGCTCAAATTCATTCACGATGGGTCGATCGTCGCCTTTCAATTTCTTTACAGCGTTATCGCTATTCACGGCGACCAACAATCTATCGCCCAGGGCGCGCGCGGCTGCAAGATATCGCACGTGGCCCACGTGCAGCAGGTCAAAAACCCCGTTCGTGAAAACGAGAGTCTTGCCGTCGGCACGCAGACGTTTGCGCAAACCGAGCAGTTCATCCGGGCTCAGAATCTTTTCGATCATCGATCTATAACAATCTAGCATGCGGCGGCGATGCAGGCTAAGTGCAAAAGAAAGAGCGGGGGCAAGCGCGCCTTCCCAACGCAGAGCTGACTTCACTGGACTGAAGAATGCTGATTGAAAGCCATTCGACCTTGGAAAATTAGGGAGCGTTGCATAGCCTCTTAGATGAGGAAGGTAGGCTGGCCCCTGCTCTTTCTTCGCCGCGTGCATCCGCGGCCTAACACCGCGTGGTCTATTTACGATTTACGATTTACCATTTACGATGCATGTCATGTCTGTCCCATTCACTGAAGAGAACGATCAAACGCGAGTCCGACACGAACACCTGGAGTCTCTGCGCCAACTCGTTGGCAACGTCTACCCGAATAAATTTGAACGCAGCCGCACAATCGATCCTCAACGCGAAGATACGATCACCACGGTAGTTGAAAAATACAGTTCATTTGAGCCGCCTGTTGTCGAAGGTGAACGTCCCGCCCCTGAACCAATCGAGCTCGCCAACCAGCAACTGAACAGCGTTACGGTTCGCGTGGCTGGCCGCATTGCGTCGCCGCCGCGTGTCATGGGCAAGGCTGCCTTCGTACATTTATCCGACGGCGTGAAACGGCTGCAGATTTACTTGAAGCGAGCGGACGTGAAGGGCGTCAGCAACGCTGCCGCTGGCGGCGAGGTGGATGGCTGGGAGTTGTTCAACCTGCTGGACCACGGCGACTTTATCGGCGTTGAGGGCTATCTCTTCATCACCAGGACGGGCGAGCTGTCGATTCATGTGCAGCAGTTGCAGTTTCTCGCGAAAGCGCTGCTGCCGCTGCCTGACAAGATGCATGGGATAAACGATCCCGAGATTCGTCAACGCCAGCGGTATGCCGACCTCATTGCGGGCAGCTTGAAGCTGGAGCGAGACGAGACCGACCTAACACCGCGCGAAACCTTCGAACGCCGTTCGGCGATTATCCGCGAGCTGCGCCGCATACTCGACGAACATGGCTACATCGAAGTCGAGACGCCGATGCTGACTCCGCTGGCGACCGGCGCCGCGGCAAAACCATTTGAGACTTATCACAATGCGCTGGGAATTCCACTATATGCGCGTATCGCGCCGGAGTTGTATTTGAAGCGACTGCTGGTTGGCGGATTTGAGAAAGTGTATGAGCTGAACCGCAACTTTCGAAATGAAGGCATTGATCGCACACACAATCCCGAGTTCACCATGCTGGAGTTTTACTGGGCCTATGCCGACGTAAACCAAATGATGGATTTTTGCGAAGCAATGCTGCGCGCAACGGTGTTCTCGGCGTTGGGCCAAACGCATGTTCGCTACGGAGATTATGACATCGATTTCGGACAGCCGTTTCAACGGCTGACCATGAGAGAAAGTGTGGCGCAGTTTGCGCCTGGCAAAGAGATCACGGAAGAGAACTTATTAGCGCTGTTTGAAGATCACGTAGAACACAAGCTTGTTCAGCCAACGCTCATATACGACTTCCCTAAAATCGTTTCACCACTGTCGAAGGCTTCTCCGGCAGATCCATCTGTCGCGGAACGTTTTGAGCTATTCATCACCGGCATGGAGTGTGCTAATGGCTTTTCGGAGTTGAACGATCCGGCGGAGCAGCATCAACGTTTCGTGGAGCAGATGTCTGAACGCGAGCGGGGCGATGAAGAAGCGATGGTGATGGACGACGACTACATTCGCGCGCTTTCCTACGGTATGCCACCGGCTGCTGGGATCGGGATCGGCATCGATCGCTTCGTGATGCTGGTGACTAACAAGCACTCGATTCGCGACGTGATCCTGTTTCCACACATGCGACCCGAGCGGAAAGCCGGCGAAACAGATCAGGCCGAAGATCAAGACGCGGAGCAAGCAGAACAACACTTGCCCACGAAAGAACAGGACCTGCCGCCTTCAGGCGGCTAGCCCGCAGGGCGATTAGGCCAGCCGTTTTACGGCTGGTTTACGCCGGCCTCAATCTACCAGGCCGCTTCAGCGGCCTTTTCAGCGTCACCTTTCCTCAACTTACGCGATTTCTTGCATGTTCACCGAATAGGGGGGATCCATCGCGCTCTAGACTCTCGTATTTCCTGGTGTCTGCTGCTGGCGTTTAATGAAAGGAGCAGCTCATGCCCAAAAACGTCTACAGCGAAATCAATTTGCACATGACATGGCATACGAAGAACAACAATCCTGTTCTGATTAATTCCATCGAGAATCGGCTCCACCATTACCTCGAACGCGAAACTCGAAAAACGAAGAACGTCTTCTTCCATGCGGTGGACGGAACGGAGAATCATGTCCATTTGGTTGCCACGATTCCACCCAGTCTCTTGATTAGCGAATGGATCGGGAAGCTAAAGGGAGGGAGTTCGTTTTACATCAATCATGAGATCGCGAATCGGAAATTGCTGGATTGGCAGGATGGTTATGGGGTTGTCAGTTTCGGAACTAAGGATTTGAAATGGGTAATTGAATATGTGAAGAATCAGAAGGTGCATCACGCTCGCGGAACAACAATCAAACGATTGGAATGGTCTGAGGAAATCTCAAAAGGCCGTTGAAACGGCCTAAATTGAGTGAGATCGCATAACCAGCCGTAAAACGGCTGGCCTAACAGCCCTGCGGGCTAGCCGCCTGAAGGCGGCACTTCTGCCTCTGTCTACTCTCTACTGTCTACTTACCTACATCAGCCCGCCGGTAAAGATCCGCGCGAAGCTCAGAATCGGGAAAAAGCTCATGATCTTTTGCAAGCTCTTCAACTTGTTACCCGGAACAATCACCTGGTCGCCGGGAACAAGATAGGTATTATCGGGAGCCTGTCCTTTGTAAATAGCGCTGAGGTTAACCGCAATCGGCTTTAGGTTTCCGTCTGCCTGCCGTCGCAGCACAATGATCTTGCTTCTGTTCCCTGTGGACAAAACGCCGCCGGCTTCACCAATCGCCTCCGCCACGCTCATGCGATGCGACATCAGGCGAATGCCAGGCTGGCCCACATCACCGATCACGCTGTAGCGATAAGACGACGCCTTATCGAGTGAAACCGAAACCTGCGGGTCAATAATGTATTCGTCGTAGCGCTTCCTGATTGCCTCGGCTACTTCCTCCACTGTCTTGCCGTTAACAAAGACTCCGCCTGGAATCAGAGCGAGCGAGATGCGGCCGCTTGGGGGAATCGTGATTCCCGATCTCGAGTAGCGATCCTGTCCGAAGACGTTTACTGAAACCACATCTTCAGGGCCGAGGCGATAGGTGTTGAAAAAATTATTGTAGTAAGGAACAACCGCTGCCTCTTCCGAGACCTGCTCATGCCGATTCGCGATAGTGTCTTCGGGAAGGTCCGAAGGTTTGTTGTCAGCGGCGCTGCGACCGTCAGCCGCGTTGACAACTTCAGTTGGCTTCTCGTCAGCCGCGTCCAACAAAACGTTCTCAAGATTCTTCGCGGCGGAAACGGTTTCGCTATCGTCCTTTGGTTGGGTTTCGTTCTTTACGGACTTTTCAGTCTTGGCGATAGCATCCTTCGTGCTGTTCTCAGCTGTCACTTCGTTCTTCGTGGCGAATCGCTGGCGAGTCTTATTCGCGTTAGTTGCAGGCGTTTGGGCTAATGCGCCAACGCTTGAAGAAAGCATGGATGTCCCGAGCAGCATCACCACCAGCACTTTGTTTATCGTTTTCATTTCAACCTCCAAAAAACTTGATCCGAGTTCTCCTTCAGCGGTTCCTAACTAACAGCAGAGACGATGTCTGCGCTCCCAGCTTTATCGCCCCCGGCCAAACAGGATTATCTTTACCGTCGCAAACAAAATTATCGCGTCAAGCATCAGGCTCTGATTCTTGATGTAGTACAAATCGTATTGAAGCTTTTGCCGTGCATCCTCGATCGAGGCGCCGTAGGGATACTTGATTTGCGCCCAGCCGGTCAGACCCGGCGCGATTAGATGGCGCTGTTCGTAATAGGGAATCTCTTCAGCTAACTGAGCCACGAAGTGCGGACGTTCCGGACGCGGCCCCACGAAATCCATATCGCCGCGAAGGATGTTCCAGAATTGCGGTATCTCATCGATACGAAGCTTGCGGATGATCTTGCCAACACGTGTGGTGCGATCATCGTCGAGGCTGGCCCAGACCGGCCCGGCCTTTTCGGCATCGGTGCGCATCGAACGAAACTTCATCACGGTAAACAAGCCGCCGTTCTTTCCCACCCGTTCCTGCTTGTAAAGGACGGGCCCGCGCGACTCCAATTTGATCAAAACAGCTGTGACGATTGCGATGGGCAACGAGCATAGCGCGCCAATCAGCGCTACCAGGCGGTGCACAATATTTCTCGCTATACCTGAAATCCGAGCTTGTCTGCCCCGACTCGAGAAGATCAACCACGATGGTCGAATCATGTTGAGCGACACGCGGCCGGTGACGCGCTCGTAGAAGGAAGCGCCCTCCTCGATGTTGACCGTTCCTGCCAGGCTCAACTGCAATAACTCAGCGGTCGGCAATTGTCCGCGGCGTTCGCCCATGGCCACAACGATGCGATCGATTCCTTCGCGTCGAACAACTTCGCCCAGCTCGGAGGTGAGGCCAATCACTCGGGGATTAATCAGGCTTTTCCCAAGCAACTCAGGATCGCTGCCAACGAAGCCCGCGATGCGATAACCCGCGTCCGGACGATCAAGCAGCTCGCGAGCGACTTCCACCGCCAAACTTCCGGAACCAACAATCAAAATCCTTTCCCCAAAGTCCGGATGGCCCATCAACCAATGAATCGAGACACGCCAGCCAACCATCAGCCCGAGCGCCAGCGGCAGTGCAATAAGAGAAATGCCACGGCCCAACATGAGCTGCGGAAACGCGTAGAAGGCGAGCGCTAAAGCTACCCATGCCAAACCAAGGGCCTGGATCAGCCGCAGCACCAGCTCGCGGCGATCGTGCATCACGATAAAGTCGTAGAGATCGAACAGATAGAAAGTTGCGAGACAAAAGACTGTAGCCAGTCCTGCCTTAAGAAATCCCTGCCGCAGCATCAGCTGAACGCGTGAATCTTCAGCGCCCAACCTTAAATACATCGCTCCTATGATCGCGCCAAAAACAACTGCGGCTTCGGCGACAAGCAAGAGACTGGTGCGGCTGTTGGCGCGAGGGTTTTTCAACTTGCGAGTGCCACCTCTGCTTTCGTTTCCCCAACCAGCCGCAAGTTTTCTTCACCCGCCAGCACTCTGGTTTGGTAATAGTTCCGCTTCTGGTAATAGTAAGCAGTAGATTCGAGTTGCTCGTCGGCTCTATTCAGTACGACGCCGAGCATACGTTCGCGTGGCAGTTGTTCCAACAGTTTGTCGACCATCGCGTAACGTGTCTTACCTGCGCGCACGACCATCAGCGCGCCATCGGCCCGATTGATTAGCACGTTGGCATCGGTAAAAATTCCCAGGGGCGGTGCGTCGATGATAATGAAGTCAAACAATCCGCGTGCTTCGGCAATCACCGCCGCATAGGTGGGCCCTGAAAGTATCTCCGCAACATCATCGCGCGCCTGACCACCTGGCAATAAATAGAGTCCCGCAGGATCGAGACGAACAACGGCGTCGCGCAAACTGAGTTCTCCGGCCAACACCTCTGAGAGTCCGCGTGGCGCGTCAATGGCGAGATATTCGGTGGCGCAGGGCTGACGCAGATCGCTGTCGATCACGAGCGCGCGTACGCCATCGGTTTGGGCAAGCAACCAGGCGAGATTTAGCGCTGTCAACGTCTTGCCTTCTCCCATTCCCGCACTGGTGATTACAAAGGTGCGCATCTGCTGACGCTCGCCAGCCTGGAGGATGCGCGTGCGAAGTGAACGAAACTGTTCGCAGTAGGCAGACCGAGGTTGGGTGATGGCCACGAGATGAGGCTCGACGCGCGCAGCGTCTACGTCATAAGAGACGAGTCCGATCGCGCGCGCCGGCCTGGCAGCGTTCAAGGTTGCCCCAACAGCACGCGAAGCCGGTCTTTCGGGGAGTGCCATCCCGTCAGAAGAATTCGCAGTGTGCGCAGTGAACGCTGAACTTTTCATCGCAGTCTTCTTCTCAGGGGCTGAAGTTGAAGAGACAGCGAATGCAGTCTCCTCAATCACAGTACTGGAAGGGACAATGCGATGAGCGCGGATTTCTCCGCCCGGTATCGAATGAATCGGCTGACGCGGGGCGCGGAGCGGGTTGTCTGCGCCAGCTCGTTTCAATGCATCGTAAACTCTACCCATTAACTTCTCCTTGTCTGACGGACATTCCTGTCTGTCCTGGTGAACAATTCTTGCCGCGTGAGGGACGGAACAATTTTCCATTTACCATTTGTCAGTTTTCATTTTTTCATCTTGGTCCCGATTGCCATCGACCAGGAATGCCTGTCCTACTAGTTTGCGGAGCCGCCATATCCGGTCACCCAAAGTTCCGCCCGGCTTACATCTGAAAATGTTTTTGCGGGTAATTCCCTCGGTTGGCTTGCCAATGGGCGCCGGTCGGTGCGCGGCAGCATGTCGAGCGTTTCAGCAACCTCTTCGATAAGCTCCCGGTCGATGGTCAGATCGCCTGCGGCATAACCGGCAAGCAGGGCGTTGTCGCAGAGGTTGTTAATGTTGCGGGGAATGCCTTCCGTGCAGCGATAAATGTAATCAATGGCCGCAGCGGAAAAAATGTTGGTTCGCTCGGCATCGCTCACAAGCAGACGTGCAGTGATGTATCGGTCAGTTTCCTCCACCGTCGGCAATGCCTTGATTGCACAGCGCAACGCAACCCGTTGTTTGAGTTGGCGCAGATCGGGATCGTTCAGCACGTCGCGCAATTCCGGCTGTCCGCTAAGCACAATCTGAAGCAGTTTTGAAGTGTCCGATTCGAAGTTTGAAAGCAGACGAATTTCTTCCAGTACATTCGGTGAAAGACCCTGGGCTTCGTCGATAATCAGAACTGTGCGCAGGCCGCGCGCGTGGCGCGATTCCAGCGCCTGGCCCAGCGCCGCCAGCAGGTCTGGTTTCGTTTCCCAGTTTGGCAGTTCAAGCAAACTTGCCAGGTGCTGGTAGAACTCCGTAACCGCCAGGCGTGGATTGAAGATGTAAGCAACCAGAACCGTGGAATCCAACCGCTGCATCATCCATCGCAGGATCGTGGTTTTGCCCGTGCCGACTTCGCCGGTCACCACTACCAGTCCCTTCCCGCTCTCAATTCCGTAGTGCAGGTTGGCCATCACTTCCATATGCGAGGGAGTGAAATAGATGTATCGCGGATCAGGAGTCAACGCGAATGGCAGTTCCTTGAACCCGTAAAATTCTGCGTACACTTTGGATAGCCTCCAGGACATCTCCACTTGCGTGAAGGGAAAATTTCGCTAAACGGCAAATCGCTCAAACAATTGGGTGAGCTTCAAAATCAAGGCCAGCGCCGGAATTGCCAAGATCATGGCTGCGACGCCGGTAGCAAACAGCAACTTGCGCCGGCGCGGAATTCTCTGTGCTTCGGCGGCGGTCAATAACTCCGGCACCGTCATCAGCACGGGCAGCGCGGTGTAATGCGCTGCGTCTTCGCTGGTTTGAATTGTCAGTAAACGCGGCACTTCAAAAACTCCCGCCAAAAGCAACCCGAACCCGAGTCCCACTGCAAGACCGAGCCCAATCAGGACCAAACGTTTCGGGGCCACGGGACGCGCCGGAAGATTCGCGGGGTCAACAACCTGGATGCCTTCGCCTTGTTGCTGACTGGTCGCATCGGCGCTCAGACCAATCTTTTGTGCTTGCATCAGCAGTGTGTCGAATTGCGCTTTCTTCGTTTGATATTCACGGTCCAAAGCGCCCAGCGCTACTTCGGCGCCGGGAACGTTATTGATGCGATCCATCAGTGAGCCAATTTGCCGATCGATATCTCCGAGCATGGTTTGCTCGCGTTTGATTTCGCCGTCGACCAGTTGCAACTCCGATTCAAGACTGCCGACGGTCAAATCAGGACGGTCCCGAAGTTTGTGCTGCTTCTCCGTGATGCGTTCCTTCCACTCCGCGATCATCTGATCCATTGCTTGCTTTACGGAATCGACCTCGGCCTGTTTCGCAAGCACATCGGGATGCTTGGGCCGCAGCTCAGTCATCATGCGCGTCAACTGCGATTCAAGATCTGCTTTGCGCGAGATGAGTTGGGCCCAGGCAAGCGTGGTCTTCGGATCAGTAGTGTTCTCGGCGATGTCTTCCTTTAACTGCTCAGAACTCTTCTTTACGAGCGCGAGTTGGCTTGCCACTGCAGAGCGACGGTCCTGAAGACGTCCAACTTCCGCGATGTAGGCTTTCTGTTGCTCACGTAGACCAGTTAATTGGCTGATCAGCGATGCCGCTTCCGATGGCAAATTGCCCATGTTCTTCTGCATGAAATCCAGCCGTTCGCGATCAACGGCGCTAAGTTCTTCCTCGGTCTGGCTTACCTGTTGATCGATGAAGTGCTTTGCGGAAGTGGTGGAGTTGATGGTGTCCTGCGTTTGTACATCTATGTACTTGCTGGCTAACTCCGAAGTAACAGCTTGTGTGGTTTTTGCATTTCGTCCGCGGTAGGTGATATTGAAGCCGTTGGTAATATCGTTGCGGCTGGTGTTGACTTCGACATGGATGCTGGTCCTCATGTAATCAATGATCGTCTCCATCGGTTCACCGCGTTGCCGCTCCGCTTTGTAGAGATCATATTTTTCGATTAACGGCTCGAGCGAGCTGCGGCTGGTGACCACCTGCGCGATGCTGTTTATCTGGCGCGTCAGACTGTCTTCCGTGATCGTAGGGACCACCGAATTAGGGAGCGTTGATGGTTTGACTACTATTAGCGTTGACGATTCATAAAGGTCGGGTAATCGAAGCACTGTCCATGCCACCGACGTGGCGATGGCAATTGCCGGGAGAATGATCAGCCATTTGCGCTTTAAGGCGATCTTCACGTATTCACCCGGGGTTCGTTGCCGGAATTCGACACTCATAACTACGCTCCTTAACTATTTCCTGCCGATCAATTCAAAGAAGATCTCAGGAGGCTTGCCCAGCCCGTGGAATGCCACTCAACCCAAGCGGGGGCAAGCTGCCCTTCCCAACCACGAGCTTTTCCATCTTGTGTGGCTGCCATTACAGAGTCGCCAGCACGGAACGTGCGTCATCGGCTTCGGCGAACGGCGCCTTCTCGCTCAGCCGAACTGCCTGTTCAAGTTCGCGTCGCGCAGCTGCTTTATCGCCACGGGCCTTCAAAGCCATCCCCAGGTGGTAGTGATAGTTTGGCGCAGGATTACCGTTGCCGTTTTTGCTGGCGCGCTCCTCGAGCACCACGGCTTTTTGCAGTTGTTCGATAGCGGCGCCGTAAAGTCCTTTTTTGTAGTAAACCCAACCCAAGGTATCGACGAAACCTGGAATGTTAGGATTTTTTTGCACTACTCCCTGGGCCAGACGCACCGCTTCGTCGAGATTGCCTTTACCATTGACCGCGTAGAGCCAGGCGAGGTTATTCGCCGCAATCACGGCATCCTGATCTTTGCCTAAGGCTTTGCGATAACTTTCGGCGGCGGCATCGTAGTTCTGCCGCGAATCGTCGAGCATGCCGATTAATGTGTAAGCGGTGGCATTGTCCGGCCGGCGCTCGAGGATTTTTTGATACTCCGCAATGGCGCGCTCCTGCTGGTTTGTGTTGATGAACAACGCGCCCAGTGCTGAATAAGCAGCGATGTAGTTGGGATCCAGATCGAGAGTCTTGCGGAGCTCTGCTTCTACCTGCGCCGAGTTGTGCTCAAAACCATAGGCCTGCGCCTTGAGATAATGGAGCGACGCATTATTCGGATTGGCACTGAGAACTTGATCGATTCGAGCGTGAGCTTTAGCGAGTTCGTTGCTTCGCGCATAGAGCCGAATCAAACCGCCCAAAGCGTTGAAATTGGTGCTATCGATCCCGAGCGCATTCTCGTAGAAGCCGGCCGCTTCAGCCAGCTTGTTTTCAGCCAGGGCCGCGCCGGCAAGACTGATGTAGGGATAACTATCGCGCGGGGCGGAGTCGCGAGCCAGCATAAAGTCTTTGCGCGCGTTGACGGCGTTTCCCTGTTCGAGCGCGGCCGCGCCGCGCGCCAGATAAGCTTTGGTGCGAATCTCCGCCAGCATCTGGGGTGAATTCTGCCGGTCCAGAGCTGTTTGGTTGAGACGGACGATCAATTCGTTTGAGAGCCGCTGTGCCCCTTTCGCGTCTCCCTGGGCCGCAGTGATTTGAACCTGCATCAACTTAGCCGGCAGATAATCGGGATAGTTACGTTCAAGGTCGCCGGCGAATGCTCGCGCCTGATCGATGTTGCCGAGGTTGAAGTTTGCCTGCGCCATGAAGTAGAGACCGGCGCGCGAATTTGGCTCCTGCACCAAAACTTCTTTTAGATCCTGAACCGCGGCCTGCAAATCGTCAGCCTGGCCCGTCTGCGCGCGAACTCGTGCCCGTAACAATAGCGCTTGTCGATCGTGCTGATCCTTTTTCAAAACTTCATCAACCTGCGCCATCGCTCCGCCGGTGTCTCCGCGCATGAGCATGATCTCTCCGAGGCGATACCGGCCCTGAGTGAAGTCCGGTGACTTAGCCACGATCTCCTGATAGATATTGATTGCTTCATCGAGACGATCGATTGACGAATAGAAGTCGGCCAGCACCGCGCGGCCTTCCGGCTTGTCCTTATCGAGTTCGGCCAGTGCCTTGTAAGAAACTTCGGCTTTGCCCAGCTGCTTGTTAACCAGATAAAAACTCGCCAGGATGAAACGGGAAGAGCGGTTGGTTGGCTCCACTTCCACCGCCCTGCTCATTTCCACTTCTGCTTCAGGCAGTCGGTTCTGCTGCACGAGATACTTGCCATACTCGGTGTGGGCCAGTCCCGAGTTATTGTTGATGGAAATCGCGCGCCTGAATGTCTCTTCAGCCTTGGTTCTGTCGTTTACCACGATATAAAAACGCGCCAGACTCAGATACGACTCAATGCGCTTCGGGTCTAACTCGATGGCGTGGTTGATCTCGGCAAACGCTTTATCGTGTTCATTCTGAGCATAGAAAACACTGCCCATCAGAATGTGGCCTTCGACGTGGTTCGCATCCTTTTGCAGGATCTGATTGGCGAGACGTTGGGCCTCGAGAATCATCGCGGGATTACCTTTGGCCCCGGCGATGTAGTAATTGCCAAGCTTGACTCGTGCGTCGAGATTGTTTGCGTCCAGCTCGGTGGTCTTTCCCAGTTCCTCAAAAGCTTCCTGAAAACGCTGCAGTCCTTCGTACGAGCGAGCCAGGCCCCAGTGTGCCGACGCAAGACTCTCGTCGATCTGAATCGCGTTGCGAAACTCAAGCGATGCTTCCTGAAATTTCTCTTCCTTCAGATAAGCTTCGCCCTTTTGGACGTGCGCTATTTTGGCTTTTTCGGGATTGGCGCAACCGCTGATTGCAATTAAGGCGGCTAACAGGACAGATAGAAGGGTGGCGTAATACAGTTTGGATCGGCACTCGGTTGTCATTTGCTTTCCTCTCGCGGAGCGACGGTTCCTGGGGCTCAGGTCCGCGTTCCGTTGTTTGTCTCTGGTTTTACTCTCGTTTCCATCAAGGTGACGGGCAATGCCCCTCGATTTGTCTCGAGAGCGAGACACTTTTACAAAAGCGTTAATTCAAGATTGATTCCGCAAATCACTAGAGCAAACCGTTGGTTTGCGGGGTTCGGAAGGTATTACTCGGCATCGTAGCAAACTGACAGTTTGCTTTACGTCAGTCTGGAATAAATTCGGGCAGGACGGTTGCGGAGGTAGCAGCGAGATCAGCGGCAAGCCTCAGGGCTGCTTGCACCGTCTCAGGTTTGGAATCGGAAATTGTGGTTGTAATTCGCACCATCGCGCCATCCGAGCGGCGCAATCGAACGCTGTCAAATACCGTGTAGACCTTGCCCCAGTATTCGCTGGCAACTGATCGGCCGCGACCCTGATACCAGTAAACCAGCACCTCTTTGTGGCCGCCGTTTTGGATCACATACCTGTTGGCCACAAACGGGACTCTTCCTTTGGGAGTGATCATGATCTCACCGGGTTCGCTCATCACCCAACCCGATCCGGGCAAACAATTCAACGGACTGTGATAGGTGGCGCCATCGCGTTGGCTGGCATAATAACCAACATAAAAATTGACCACTCGGCCGTCGTGGCTGCGATAGTTCCGCAGGAGGTAATCGCTGGCCTTCAATACTGCAAGTGTGTCCGCGTCGAACTGCTCGTCAGTGCCTGTTTGTGCCCACGATTCAATCCGGACGGGAAACTCTTTTAAACTCTTACGCTCGACTCTTGCTTCGCCTAAGTAGTCCCAGGCATTAACTATCAGTCCGCCGCTGAGCAGGACAACAACCAGGATTGCAAAGCGCCAGGATTTCATTAGTCTACTCCTTCCGCTCCGGCAAACTGGACCGTCTCCGTGTTTTCGAAACGGGGCGAAGAGTCGTGCGATTCGGTTTTATTTCGCTGCACGCGATCGAGTAGCCAACCCACTGCAAACAACATCAGAAAGGCTACGACATAAATGACCCAACCCGAAAAACTGTGGAAGAAACCGTCTGCAACTCGAGTTCCGTAGTAGCGCGCGAGAATGCCGGTGCCACTGACTCGCAGGGCGTTTGTAAAGATCGCGATGGGAACTGCCGAGAGCACAATGATCGTCGAACGCCAGAATCCGAATCGCTTTAATCGCGCCAGCGCAGAAGTAAACTTAGGGTTGACTGATGCCCGTGGTTGGTCACAATCGCCGGAATCGATACGCGGATGAGTAAAGTAGGCAAAGACTACTGCAAGGGTGACCAGCGTCATCAGCGAACGAATGCCGCTGCAAGCTTCCACTACTTCAAGCTTCTTTGTCTCACGCGCTCCCAGAGGCATGAGCTCAATCACATTACCCTGACGCAGCACCGGAATATCGAACACGGACATCGCCCAGACAGCACAGCGCGATGCAAAGAGCTGCAAAGGGAATGCGATTTTGTTGAACACTATTGCGGGAATCGGAATCGCCAACAGCAGTAGGAACAAGGGCACAATCAAGAGGCGCAGTAGGTGAAAACCCCAGAAATAGATAGCAATTCCAGCCAGCATCAGGACCAGCGAAGTACGTTGCATGAAGAGTTCAGCTCCCGCAGTGCCGGCCCACAAAGCGATTAACGCAGTTGACACGGCGAGCAGCCCCCACAACATCGCCGGGCGTTGCGCATTTCGCCTTATTCGTTCTCGTTGGCTCCAGAGAATGAAGCCAATGATGAAAGGAATCAGTAGACCGTGCGAATAGTTCTCGTCCGTCCACCAGTCGTGCCCGAGCTTCGCGAGTACAGCGGCGTACGCGAAAATCAGCGCGCCCGCAATGGCAAGAATTCGCCAGATATGTTTAGAGTTAGAAGAACCGGAAACTGTGGAGACGTTCATAGACGGCACTCAGTAGGCAACAACTTTTTCGGCTGGTTTTAAGGGGGACGGTATGCTGTGACCCCAAATAAAAACAGTGTGTAAGGAAAGGGCAAGTTTCCCTACGCGATTCATTAAATGCTTAAACCAAGCCTGATTCCGCGACGACTGACTGCTGCAGCAAGTTTTTTCTCTCTGTCTTCTCGACAATAACCCTGACGAAATTTGTCACCGGACGAGAGTCGGAAGATAATGCTCCGCTTTCAGATAACGGACGACGGCTTTGTAGAACAATAGATAGTCGTTAGGCCTTATAAGCTATAGGTGAAGCCTTTTTGTGCAAAGCTGCGAAGGAGAAGGTATGCTCCAAACACTTAACAAGCTGTGGCCGCTTGCCTTTTGCATTGGTGTAACGCTCGCCTGCAATCTTGCGGGCAAATCTGAGAGAGAACATCGGAGTGGCAATTCAGGTTCCTCGTCGCGTGCATCTGACGAGAATGTACGCGAGCTTGCCGGCACGACGTGGAAGGGCAGTTTCAAATGCGATGACGGCGATGAAATTCAGGCGAACTACAGGTTCGCGGAATCGGGCAATCCGATTTATGAATATCAAACGTCCGGAGGTGCGCGTGAAGTTGAATTAGAGTCGCCCGGTCAAACACTGCGATTCGTGCCGCCGGGAGGTGGCGTGAGAAACATTGTGCTTGATGACATCTCGATAACGCCGGATCGCGTGAGTCACACAATGCGTATTTCGGAGGAGCGCACCAGCGGTGGAACGCTGGATCAAGGCAGCTCGACCATCTCGTCAGAAGCGTTTCTGTCAGATGGCGAGTTGGAAGTAGAAATCGCGATTAGATCTCAGAACACCGTCAGTCAGCCAGGTATAGTAGTGCCCGGCGACGAAGCAGTAGTTACCTGTAAAGGTCGACTAAGACGATAGAACGCCTAACAACGCGGGCTCGCGGGACCGGATTATCGAACGTAATAAACAGAATAAGACGTTAGGAATTCAGGGTTGCTGCCACGCGCGTTAATCACGTAAGCTCGCGCGCCCTTGCCTGGTTCAACTTTCCATTTATAAGAATAGTTCTGACCATCGCTGGCTTTAGCCGCAGTGTTCAGGTCGGCAACATCGCCATATCTCACCTGTTCTGGTCGCGCCACTACCGTGATCAGGATCAAACGGTGTTCACTGCTGAATTTCGCAATCAGGTAATTAAATTTTGCGTCTTGTTTGAGTATCCAAACTTCCTGCTCGCCGCCTTCTTCTTCTTCCCTCTCTTCTTTTTGTTGTGTGGCGATCTTCCGCAACCGCTCCCTGGCAGCTTCTTCGCTCATTCCCAATCGCAAGCCAAAAGGCGGTTGCGGCGTGCGCTGAGCGCCCGCCGCGGCCGTCTGTGTTGCCAGCGAAATGATCAAAAGCAAAAGCTGAAGAGCCTTCGTTTTAGTCATGCGTGTACCCGCCTTAGCGTCTTAGGTGCGGTGTCGCCGCCGTCCATACTTTAACCGGGCCGAGGCTGACGTTGACCACCTTGACTGTGAATAGACCGCTCTTGTTCACGGGGGTATTGAGTACCGCGATGCCATTTACCGAATCGACAGTTTGCAGAGTCAGACCTGTCGGATCAATCAGCAACAGTTTGATTGGCAAACCTCCACTAGCTTCCGCCAACACCGAAATCTCGTTGGTGTTCGCGGGAGCGCTCATGCTGGTGGACGACTGCTGACCCGCGCTGACGGAGCTCGAATTACTACTCGTCTGCCCAGGACCCATCGAAGGTTGCGAATTAGAAATTGCGCTTTCTATACAGATGCCGTCGATGTAGACGGAGTCTGTCAGGTTACGCAATTCAAAGGTGTGTTGGCCCGGTGTCAGACCAATATACTTGATTGAATAGGGAACGCCGCCGTTCGTGAATTCCGGATCGCGCAGTCCCCCGTTTGGTCCGTTGTAGGTAATGACACCCTTGGAAATTCCGTCGATAAACACCTGGGCCGATCCACCCTTAGTGCTCTTCGCATAGGTGTACGTTAGTGAGCCGGTCTGCCCGGATGGAACATCAAACGTCAGAGCGGCGAAGTGTGTCGCGTCTTTTCCGTTATGTAATCGGAAATGTTTACCGCTGGCGTTGTTGCTATCAACCAGATGCCAACCGCTGGAGTAAGCGATGTGCGAATCGTTGTCGTCATAACAAACCACAACCGGAGGTTGAGGCGAGTTCACTGTAATTGTGACTGACGCCGTATTGCTCTCCCAGCCGAGAGTGTCTTTCACCTTCAGAGTAGCATTGTAACTACCCGGGTTGTTGTAGGTATGGCTGATTGCCGGAGTGTTCTGTGTGACCTCGGGAGATCCGTCACCGAAGTTGAAGGTGTAACTCAGCGTGTCGCCCGAATCAGGATCGGTTGAGCCTGAACCATTAAAAGCGACCGTCAGGGGCGCCGCACCTGAAGTCGGAACAGCGCTTAACAAAGCGGTAGGCGCACTGTTAATCGCATACAGAACGCCGCCGCGCGTGATGTCGGATTTCGCGCGATCGTTTCGATCCGCGGCGTTGTCGTCACCGGTTGTGAATGTGCCACCGCGTAGGCCAGCCAGAATAGAACCTGGACCAATCGGAGCATGTCCCGCGGCCAGCGTCGCATTCAGTTTGCTTAATGCGACCTTAATCGTGATTGTCCCTGCGGCCGAATCGAATGATCCACTGTCGGCCGCGCCGCGATCGGTATACGCGATAAAGCCGCGGTGCTGATGTTCTCTCACGGCGGTGCCGTAAGTGTAAGTCTTCGTGCCGAGCGCATCTGTAGTGGCGCGAACGAAGAATTGATCGCCGCGATCTGACAGGCCGAAGCTATAGTCACCGGTCCCGCTGAGACGCGAATCGGGTGCGTTGGCCGTGAAGTTCATACGCCAGTTGGATAGTGGCGGCACAATTGAAAGGTCGGAAACTTTCATGGTGGCCACCAGCACCGGCGCGGTCGCCGGTCCTTCCGTCGAATACTTCACCGAAAGAATATCGAGCGGATCGTTCACCGGGAGAACCGTGAGCAGGCCGTTCTTGTGGTCCTGCGGGAAGTCGACCACCTGCGGCGCATTGGCCGGCCGTGGTGTCGGCTGCGGCAGTGCACTGCCATTAACAGGAGCCGGAACGTCACCGCCGTTCACGCTTGGACCACCGATCTGCCGGGCAACATAGGTATGACCATCGAAATCGTTATGGTCGTCAGTATAGGCGACCACTGCTGCGCCGGTTGGATCGAAGGCGATCTGGAAATAGTCGAGCAGGTTTCGATTTGGCGCATTTCCGGGAAGCAGCGGCAGACCACCCTCGGAAATGTTGCTGCCGTGAATAAAGTGATCGCTCAGCTCAACCTGGCGGAAGACCGGGCTGGAAGTGGTAGCGTTTAGACTCTGCGCAAAGAAGACTTTCCAGTTTGCATTGTCGTTGTTGGAAGTTGAAGTGGATCCATACCAAACCACGCCGACTGAACCTGGTGTCGGACCGGTTTCTATCCATGGAAGAATGGAGGTCGCCGTCTCTGGCCCATCGCTTACGCGAACGGCCGGGCTCCAGGTAGCGCCTTTGTCTCTAGAGTATTTGATGAAGACTGTCCGGCCATCGGAGTAACACACATAGACAGTTCCATCCTTTGCTGCTCTTACTGTAAAGAAGATGTGCGCGCCGCCACCCACTGTGCGAATCGTGTATGACGACGGTGCCGCGCCGGGACTCGCAGGAGTGCCGACCGCAACCACACCGTTACTGCCGGAGACATAAACGGTACCATCGTTTTGGTCCACGCTGATGCCGCCCACCTGACCGACGCTCCCCACTTGCGTCGCCGGTCCATAGGTTAGACCGCCGTCATCGGAACGCTGGACGTAGGCGATGACCGGCTCGAGCGTGCGATACAGCAGGTAGACGGTGTTTTTGCCGTAGGCCTCCATCCATTGTCTATCGTCCGCGGGAACGCCTCCCGTAACATTGCCCAAAGGATTTTTGGTAAACGTCGCGCCGCGGTCGGTCGATCGCGCAGATGAAATATTCGCTGCCGTCAGACTGCTGAACGCGAGATAAGGCGGACTGCCCGGAGTGGCTTCATCGAAGCCGACTGCGAGATCGACATCGCCACCGCCGTCTGCGCCGAGTTCGATCGATTCATCGGGCGAGAACTGATCCGGCTGTCCACGGTAAATCGGATTGCGCATCAGCGGATCGTAGGTGGTGCTATTAGGATTCAAATCGACGTACCAGAGATCGACGCCCGCGGGCACGCCGCGTATTCCGGCTATGTAGGCGTTGCCAAACTTGTCAACTCGCAGACTTGGCTCGCCGTCGCGACCGGTTACGGACGCGCGCAGGGCTACGTTTGGACTAAACGTGATCCCGCCCTTCTCGTAAACCGGAGTGATTGGCCCAGGCGTTGGAGTTGGAGTCGGGGTTGCCGTCGGGGTTGGTGTTGGCGTTGGATTGCTCGAATCGTACTGGGCAAACATTCGCTTGCCCGCACTCTGTCGCGCGATCACGCCCTTCTTTGTATTGGAGTTTGGACCACTCTGGACGCAAGCGCCCATGCAACCATCCTGGTAACCGACGAGCACGCGTCCTTCCTTGTCAACCGTCGCGTCGAAGAAATCAAGCAGGTTACGAGGCACAGCGCAGCCCTGGAATCCTCGTGTGCAGATGCCGTCGCGCTGCATCGGATCACCCGGCGTGGCATTCACTGTCGTCCAAGTTTGGCCGCCATCGAAGGTGGAAGAAATGTAGAGGTACCAGTCGCCACGATACGACGGATCGTCCTGATCGCCCGGACTGGTGCTGCCGTAGAAAGCAAACGCCGCACGTGCATTCGCGCCGCCGTCGCCGGCAACCACCGCGGGAAAGATTGCATTCTGCAATCCCGCCTGCGTTCCCACATCATAAGGATTGGTCCAGGTCGTGCCTTTGTCTCGCGAGACGGAGATGTAGGCGTGGCCATTGGAACCCTCATAGCCGAGGAAGAGCGTGCCATCGGTCGCAATTCCCAGTGACGCGTCGCTATCGCCGACGGTTGAATTGGGCACTGTCCTTGCTGACCAGGTAATGCCGTTGTCCTCAGAAAGGACCAGCCCGGCGCCGGCGCCGCACTTGCGGTTTGGCAGATAAGCCGTGCCATCCGGTCCAATCTTCATGTGCCCGTGCAGCGGGAAGCATTCATTGTAAGAAAGTGCGTAAACAGGGACTGCCGGTCCAAACGTGAGACCGCCGTCAATGCTCATCGCACAATTCGCGATGCCCGTGTCGTTGCTGTTAAGCCCGTCCTGCGCGCAGTAGTACACAGCGTGCGCATAAGCTGCTCCAGTTGGAATTGGCGCATGGAATGGTCCACTCGCAATTGTTTGGTGATCGATGCCGCTGCCGATTCCGGAACCCTGGCTCGGCAAGTAATTCGCGCCATCATCGTCAGTCATGTCCATGCCATTGAATGGCGTCAGGCCAAACAACTGCGAAACAAATGTGCGGCCTGTAACCCGGTCTGTGAAAAGGATCGGATCTCCAGCGACTCGCTGCGGACCTGCCAGGCGCAATTGCGTCTGATCCCAGGTTACGGTTGCCGGCGAAGTTGAATCGTTGAAGCCTACTCGCAATGCATACGGCGAGAAGCCACCGAAGAACATTATCTTTCCTGATTTCCAGTTGGAGCCGATTGACGGCTCGCCGAAGTCTTCGGCAACTCCTGCGGGTGGGTAGTAGTTGATGTACTGCGGCACGCCCGGTTGAGGCGTTGGTGTTACGGTTGGTGTCGGGGTTGCCGTTGCACTAGGTGTCGGTGTAGGGCTGGCGCCGCAAGAAGCATTGCCAACCAACGTGTAGCTGCCGTCTCCGGCAAAGTCAATTTCGGTCAGCAGCACACCGACCAGCATATATGCCTCACCGAAAATAGTGGTCAGCGTTTGGCCCGCAGCCGGGCTTCCAACTCGGGAGTTGGCAAGCGTAAGCGTGATCGTGCCATCAGGCGTGTGAGTGCCGCCGTCAGGATCGCCCACTGTCGTGTCGAGATTATTTGCACTTGTTCCATACTTATAACTAACGACCGAGCTGCCATCGGTTAGCATCGCCACCCAATAGTTTGTGCCGTTGGCAGTGAAGTAAACCTTCCATTGCGTATTTGCCGGCAAGGCTCCACTCAGATCGGCTACCTTCATTGTGAAAATGAGGTTGTTTACGCCGGGACCGGAGTAAGGTTCAGCTATGGAAATTTTTTGGATGTCATGTTTCGTTGAGCCGACCGCGGCAAGCTGATCGCCCGAAGCATCAGTCACAACGGTTATCCCAGGTTTCGCGCAAGGGGTTTCACTTCCCGGCGTTGGCGTTGGGTTTGGTGTCGGCGTCGGAGTCGGAGTGGGTGTTCCGGATCCACAGTTACCATTGCCGACGAGTGTGTAGTTTGGTGTGCCTGAGGCGGGCGCGGTGTTTGGCGCCAGATCATGACTTGGCGTCGCGCCGGTACCTGACGTGCCAACCAGTGTTTGAGTTCTTCCATAAATGCCTGCGAGGGTGCTTCCCGCAGCAGGGCTCCCCACCTTACTGTTTGAGATGAAAACTGTGATCGTCTTCTTCGCGATATCGATCGAGCCACTATCCGCGGCGCCAACTGTTGTTGTCACAGTCCCGGAAGTTCCATAGTTGTACTGCATGGCGCCCGCAACAGGATCGTTGAATGCGCCAACAAAATAGGTGGTGCTGCCCACAGTAAAGAACACGCGCCACATGCCGCTGGCCGGCAGCGTGGTCAGATCCGAAACGCGCATGGTAACGGCGATTCTGTTAACGCCATCCGTCTGCTGTGGCTCGGCAATCAGCACCTCTGTGATGTCTTGTGCCGGTGTACCCGGAGCCGTGCCGACGCTTCCCACACCGGTGTCAGCGCTGGCATCAGTGATGAGCGAAACGCCCGGAAGCGAGCAGGCTGTTGGTGGCGTGGGTACGGGAGTTGGAGTGGGAGTCGGATCACCGTTCTGGTCGAACGCGGCAAACATACGCCTGCCGCTTGCCTGCCGAACGATAGCAGCCTTATTGAGACGACCGGTGAAGTTTGGTGCAACACAACCAGCCGAAGCGACGCAGCCATCAGCATACGCTGCGACCACTCGGCCTTCGCGGTCTATGCTCATGTCGTTGAAGTCGAGAAGATTGCGATCATCGCCGCAGGTTAGTCCGCCCAAACAGATCGATCCCTTCTGAACGGGATCGCCGGGCGTCGCGTTTACGGTGGTCCAGGTATTTCCCCCGTCGTAGGTCGTGGCAACATAAAAATACCAGGTGCCCTGGAACGTAGCCTGATCCTGATAATTTCCTCCAGTTGTAGTGCCCAGAAAACCGAATGCAGCGCGGTCTTTGTCGCCGGCAACAACCACCGGAAAAACTGCGCCCTTGATCCGACAGGCTGCGTAAGCAGGGTTGGGATCGGCGGAGGGATTGCAACCAACCGGCACACCCACTTCCCAGTCTTTGGTCCACGTCGCTCCATGATCCGAAGAAACAGCAATGTGGGGACGGCCATCGGCATTGACGTAACCGATATAGACTTTGTTGTCGGCATCTGTGCCGACCGAAGGGTCACCACTGCCAGTACTGACGGGCACAGTGGAGTCGGTCCAGGTGATTCCGTTATCACGAGAGATCGCGACACCCTGACTGCCGCCGTTGCCGGAGGTGCAAGACGAATTTGGCACGTAGACCGTGCCGTCCTTACTGACTTTCACGTGGCCATGTATGCCGCCGTAACACTGAGTGAGGGTAAAGATGTCCACGCCAGGACCAAACGTCACACCGCCATCGTCACTGCGCGAACACTCCGCGCCACCAACGATGTTCTGCGAACAATAGTAGATGGCATTGGGATAGAGCGGATGAACAGGCGCTGGCACCGCAGCCTCGTTGTAGGGCCCGCCACCGAGCGTTTGATGATCCGGACCAGCCGGTGCTCCTCCACCCTGCATTGGTGTCCACGAATTGCCGTCATCATCTGAGAACGCAGCCAAACTGTTTCCCTCGCCGCCAACTAAATCCAAAGAGAAGACGCGACCGGTTTGACGATCTGTAAAACCGATCGGATCGGAGAGCACAAACTGCTGAACAGTTGGCGCCGACTTGTCTTCCCAGACTGCAGTAGCGGGACTGGTGCGATCATCGAAACTTACGCGCAAAGTGTTCGGGCCTGATTGAAAGAAAGCGACCCCGCCGGTATTGGTTTTGTTCGCATCGTTTCTGAGACTCGGCACGCGCGGGAGCCAATCGATACCAATCGAGGGCTCACCGGCGTTATTGCCGAGACTGGACGGTGACACGTGATTTGAAAAACTCGGTGCAGCATTCGTATCAGCGGGTGCTGCGGAAGGGATATCAACCAGGCTCACCTTTCCAGTAATGCTTTGTCCGAAGGGCAGAAACGGAACAATTCGCAGTGTGTAAGTGCCATTACTCGGCAACACGGCAGGAATTAAACAAACATCAGGCGCCACGTAGGTTTGATTCCCAAGAGACTTCGCTATCAGCTTGCCCGACGCGGTCGGCCCATCAAACACGTACAGATCAAACTGCGCTTCGCCGACGACGGGCCAGTTTATTTCAACCCGCACATATTTGCTTTGCGAGGTAGCACTGGCGACTGAAACCGTAAAAGGATACTCGTCGCACGGCAACGCCTGGTTACAGATCGGAATGCCGTCGACTTGCGATGATGGATTGGCAACAAGATACGGCCCGCCAGTAAAAGTCAGCGGACCGCTCGTGTCGGTAAGAGTGTTACCGCTGCCCGGCGTAATGGAGGCCGGCGCACTCGCCAATGCGAAGATTCTTAACGTACTGTTGCCGAATTTTGCGGCGGCGGTCGGCCCAAACCGCAAGGCGGCGGCGCCGGCAAGTAAACAAGCGGCGGAGATTACTACTATCCTGAACCGTACTATTCTCGAAGCGATGTTCCCCGTTGCCGGCTTAACCATGTCTCTATCTCCTTTGCAGCGTTACGAACTCAAGAAGGGTCGTTGAATCGGCTATCTGCCGATTTAGCGGAAGCGTTTTAAATCTGCGGGCCTTTAGCACGGTTAACAGATTACGAGGGCAGCTTGAGAAATCCTTGAGTAAAACTTGAGCCAACCGGCAGGCATAGATAGACACGGTGGGGCATCCGAAAAACGCCCCCAACCACGCCTCTAAGTTGTTGAAAGGATTAGAAAGCGGCGTGCAAGATTGCAACTAAATTGCAAGATGGAAATTGTTCATGGCGTGACTGCCGGTTGAAATAGTTGTGAAGTCAGCCCAAAGTCACCATTTAGTACCGCTTTGAGGCCAGCGTGAGAAGCTGGTCCTTAACCCTATGGCCTCCGAAAAGAAATTCGAACGACGAAGAGGTTTCTAACTGCATCGGTGTGCTCGTGGCGACCGGGTTCTTGATGCTGATCACTCTTTGAAAGTATAGGCAATCGTTCCTACAGCTCCTCGCCCATTCAGTTTCTCGGCCGAAAACGTGGCTTTTTGGGCTGCTGCGATCGCGGCGTTGCGCAGTCGCCAGTCTCCCTCGACAGCTTTAACTGCAATCACACGCCCTTTCTTGTTTACAGTGACGCGTATCGTAACCGTCCCAGAAACATGTTCGCTCCTGGCAGTCGCTGGATATTCGGGAGGGGGTACATCCAGTTGTTTTCCACTTAGCTCGCCTGAGACCAACGGTGAGTCGCTGTTGCCAGAGGCCTGTTTTGGTGAAGTCTCAGCTGGAGCGTTTTGCGCGCTCCTCAAGTTAGGAATGGTCACATAAATGACACCGGCGGCGACCACGAAACTAAAAACGATCAACAACCAAACCAGCGGCAGCTTCGTTGTTTCGGGCGGAGAGACGACGACGGTCGCGTTGGCATCCACTAAAGGCGTCATGTCGACCGCGCAGTAGGCAAGTAGTTCGCTACGGTAGACGGCATTGCATTTCGGACATTTCTTACGACTGGTAGAGGTGAGCGGCGGTCCGCCTGTTGCCACCGGCGGTTGCGAAATCTCGACGTCGTCCGAGGGAAAGAGAGGCGCTGCCGTCATGTATGTTTGGCTGCGTTGTGACGTGTCAGTCTCGACGCTTTCCACGCGCTCTGCTGGAAACGAAGTAACCGGAGGCTCGGATACGGTTGCAGCAGTTTGAGCTGCTCTCTCATTAATGACAACAGGAGGTGGTTCCGTCCGTGTAGCTTCTATTTCCGTTGCGGGCGGCGCGGGCGGCGCGGGCGGCAGCTGAACTTCGTTGACTTTGTGAGTGGCTTCCTCGTCGATTCTCCGCTTAAGTCCGGCAACCCACCTGCGACTTTTTTCGTCAGAACTCGCGAATTGGGTTAAGCCACGGGAAGCCCGAGTATTCGGCTTCTCATTTTGGCTGGGCACCGAAGCGGGCGGAGTCTCCTGCTTTTTAGTTTGAATTTGGTTGAGGAGTATCAGTCCCTCCGCGAAACCTTTTCTCTGTGCCCAATCAATGGCGTTGAGCCCGAGACTATCGCACTGTTTAGGATCCGCACCTGCGTCAAGCAGCAACTTCAATATTTGGGTGCGCCGGAAGAGTATGGCGAGAATGAGGAGACTCTGCCCCCCGCTCGCTGTTTTGTTGACGTCTGAACCTGCGGCAAGCAAGGCCCGCACGACCTCGGTGTCGCCGTCAGTCACCGCACCCATCAACGAAAGATTGCGAGGGTTCATTTCTATCTCAAGCGTCGGGGGGAAGTAACCAATATTCTAGAGGTGATTGAAAAAAGAAGAAAGCGAGTTTTATGCCTCGAAGGCATCAGGGTCCAATGTAATGGCTGAACCTATGCCTGGTAAGCGAAGATGTCTACGGGAAAACATTTGAGATTAGCCGTCTCTAAATAACAGTCGAATAGTGCGGGATGACGGGCGGGGAGGAGCACCCTGATTTGCTCGAAGTATTGGGACTTTTCGGTCTGAGAGCGTATAGGGCTGTGTTATACTGCGCTGCAGGTCAAAAGTTTAATACAGCCCGTTGAACCTCTACCGGATTTCGGTTAGGGAGTCTCATAAGTCCGCACGGTAGTGGCACTATTTACAAACCCCCTTTCTAACCTAAACATGCAGCAGCTTGAAGTAAAATCGCAAATGCGCGGCGCACACCTCTCGGACAGGCACGAGGACAATTCTGTCCTGATCGTCAATGACCTGCCGGAACAGTTGATGCTCATGGAAGGGCTGCTGCGCAAAGCGGGCTATCGTGTTCTCACGGCGGAAGATGGCTTCGAAGCTTTTAACCTGGCCAGAGAAGAACACCCTGATCTGGTGATCAGCGACGTGTGTATGCCGCGAGTCAATGGCTTGGAGTTTTGTCGCTTGCTTCGCGCTGATAGTCAGCTTCGAGTGGTTCCCATTCTGCTTGTCAGTGCGCAGGAAACAGATACTGCCAATGTCGTGGCGGGACTGCGTGCTGGTGCCGACGATTACCTCGAGATTCCCTTTGACAGCACTCGTCTTGTCGCTAAGGTGGCCAGGCTGCTTGAGCGTTCGCGGGTCGAAGCCAACTATCGCGACTTGGTTGAACAGGCCAACGATATAATCTTCACTCAAGATCTGGCCGGAAGATTGACCAGCATGAATGCGGCGGGTTTGAAGTTTTTCGGTTGTAGTTTGGAAGAACTTCTCGGAGACTCGTTC
>DASZDU010000118.1:0-5325 GCA_035941655.1 Pyrinomonadaceae bacterium
ACCCGCTACCGCGAGGTGGTACTGACTTCATGCCACTGTATGGAACAGGGCCGCCGCAAACCTCACCACACAGAGATCATAGGAGGTAGCACAGGAGAACGAAAAGCCAGTAACCTCCGATTTCCGGAGGCTACTGGCTTCATTGATGTAGTCGAGAGGCGACGAGCGAGCGTCTATTGCTTCGCTTGCTTGATCTCGCGCTCGGCCTGCTTCTTCGCTGCGTCTGCTTGCTGCGAACTCAAACCAAGGTTTTTTAGTGTGCGCCCAAGGCTATCGCCGTTAGCCAGTCCAGCCAGAATTGCATCACGCGTGATATTCGGGAATCTGCCACTAAGGTTCTGAGCGAGTCTGGTTGCGGCCACATACTGACCAAACTTCAAGTCCGGGTTGGTTAGTAATGCGGCTTGATAACCGCTTCTCAAGGCGTTGGCATTGACATGGACCACGTCGGCGATTGCTGGATGCTCCCGCAATTCCTTGTCAGCATTGCGCCGGTTATTTTCGGCCATGCGGGCCCTGTCCAAACCTGCATCGGAACGTCCATTCGAACGTTCAGACGCCGTTGCCAGGCCGTTATCCGAGCGTCCGTTTGAGCGATCCGAGGCGTTACCGAGGCCGCGACCGACACCAACGCCCGCAGGTGGACCGCCGCCCGAGCCGCTTCCGCCACCTGTGCCCCCACCACGACCTTTGCCCTGGCCAAACGCCGATGTCGTTAGACTAAGCGTAACCATGCATAAGAGAGCAGCGAAAATTAACTTTCCGGATTTATTTTTTTGCATTCTTACCTCCTCGTTCATGTCGCCTGCGAATTATCGTTAATGAGATAGGGCCGTCCGGAGAGAGATGCGATCTTACGCCTGATCGAATGCGTTTAGAAGGTACTGCAAGACAATGCAAGGAGAATGTAATACGAGGGTGAGAATCTCGGGGGTATGCGGTCGTCGTTGGACGTTTGTTTCGTTTCGGTTTACTTCACATTTAACAACTCAACCTCGAAAATCAAAGTGGAGTTTCCCGGGATGTCGGGCGGCCGGCCGGCGGGCCCGTAACCAAGGCTCGCAGGAACGACGAGTCGTCGCTTGCCGCCAACCTTCATAGTCATCAGCCCTTCATCCCAGCCTTTAATTACGGCACCGACTCCGATGCGAAAGTCAGCCGGGGTGCCGCGATCGACCGAACTGTCAAACTTCTTTCCATTTTCAAGCGTGCCAGTGTAATGCACGGTCACGGTTTGGCCTCTTTGAGGTGTGGCCCCCGTGCCCACAGTCAGGTCTGTATATCTGAGACCGGAGGCAGTTTTAACTTCAGAAGCCTCGCTGCCCTTGCGATTCACGATCAAATAAGCAACCGCCGACGCCGCGAGTGCGAGCACAACCACGATGGCGATTATCCTGGCCTGGCGGTTGCGGCCAGCTGGTGGTTTCGCATTCGCAGCGGGATAAAGGCCCTTCGGTCGTTTCTTCGCTTTGTTAACTTTGCGATGTCTACTTTGGGGCAAGTGACGGTTTCTCCTTCATGCGCTGAGTGGGCGTCCTTTATATCTGGTTTCGCCCGGCGGTTCAATTAGAGCGCTGCTGCAACGGGTTGGCTTTGTAACGCAAACTGTTAGTTTGCGTTGTTCGATGCCTATCAATTGAGTTTGTCTATCCAACGCAAACTAACAGTTTGCTTTACGTGATAAACTCTCGCGCTGATCGGTAGTCTAATATTCCATTCTCGCAGACGTCAGTCTGGAAGCAGCAGCGCGACAGAACGTTTCCAGATAGTCATACATATTCCAAAGTTCAGGAGAAACAGAATGTTTCAGCGGAAACACCTTTTTGGTTTTGGTCTGTTTGTTATCCTTCTCAGCCAAAGCGTTCAGCTGAGTCTCGCGCAAGAGCCTTCGGCTACTCCTTCTCCCAGTCCGCTGGAAACACCAACGCCGGCAACGAAAGAACTGATCACAAAGACGCCTTTCGAAACCGCCTTCGAGCGCCTTGAGTGGCGCAGTATCGGTCCCGCGAATATGGGCGGACGCGTTGCCGACGTTGAAGGCATCTCGGGAAACCCAAACATCGTTTACGTTGCGACCGGCTCAGGCGGGCTCTGGAAAACCGTGAATGCCGGCGTCACCTGGAAACCAATCTTCGAACGGCAGGGAACATTTTCTCTTGGCGATATTGCGCTCGCTCCGAGTAATCCCGAAGTGGTCTGGGTGGGCACCGGCGAATCGAATGTGCGAAACAGCGTGTCGTTCGGCGATGGCGTTTACAAGTCCACGGATGGCGGCAAGAACTGGCAGCACATGGGACTGAAGGACACTGAACACATTTCTGCGATCGCGATTCATCCGCTCAACGCCGACGTCGTTTACGTTGGCGCGTTGGGCAACGCCTTCGCTCCAAACGAAGAGCGTGGCGTATTTATGACGACCGATGGCGGCAAGACCTGGACGAAGACTTTGTACCTCGACAAGGAGCACGGTGTTGCGGATCTGGAAATCGATCCGACGAACCCAAACATTCTTTATGCGGGCATGTGGAGTTTCGAGCGCAAGCCCTGGACGCATCGCAGCGGCAGCGAAAAGGGCGGCCTGTTCAAGTCGATTGACGGCGGCCGCACCTGGAACAAGTTGACAACCGGCCTGCCGAAGTTGCTCGGCCGGATCGGAGTGCGTGTGGCGCCGAGCAATCCGAATGTGGTGTATGCAATTGTAGAGTCGAAAGACGGCACGCTTTATCGTTCGGACGATCGCGGCGAGACATTCAAGCAGGTGTCGAAACAGACTAACATCGTCTCGCGCGGTTTCTACTACACCCGCGTACGCATCGATCCGAGCAACGAGAATCACATTTACGCGGTAGCCTCAACGTTGTTTGAGTCGATTGATGGCGGCAAGTCGTTTCGTTCCATTACCGGCAGGACGCACATCGACTTTCACGCTTTTTGGCAGGATGCGAAAAACCCAAAACGGATTTGGGTGGGACAGGATGGCGGCATCGCGGTCAGTTACGACGGCGGTGAGGCCTGGGAACCGGTCTACAACATTCCGTTGGGCCAGTTCTATCAAATTCACGCGGACAATCGTTTGCCGTTCTATTACGTGATGGGGGGACTGCAGGACAATGGCGCCTGGACCGGTCCGAGCCGGACGCGCGAGCCTGCCGGAATCATGAATGATGATTGGCGGATGATAAGTTTCGGCGACGGTTTCTACATCATAAACAACTCGGACGATCCGGAAATCTACATCTCAGAATCGCAGGGCGGAAACATTCTGCGCACAGACTTCCGCAATCGCGAGCAACAGGAAATCAATCCCTGGGGACGCGGCAGCGGCGATGGGGCCGCCGTCGGCGAGAAGTTTCGCTTCAATTGGAACGCACCAATTATCCTTTCGCCTCACGATAAGAACACTGTTTATTTCGCCGGCAACGTGGTTTTCAAGTCTTCAGACTTTGGCAAGACCTGGGAACAAATTTCCCCCGAACTCACCACTAACAATCCTGAAAAGCAGAAGGATGCCGGCGGGCCGATCGCGTTTGAAAATTCGACTGCCGAATACCACACCACCATTATTACTCTGGCGGAGTCGCCCATCAGGAAGGGACAGATTTGGGCGGGAACCGACGACGGCAATCTCCAGGTGACAAACGACGGCGGCAAGGATTGGGACAACCTCATCCGCAACGTCTCCGGCGTGCCGGCGAATTCACCCGTTTCGGCGATTGAACCTTCGCGCGTTAATCCGCAAACAGCTTACGTCGCTTTTGACCGGCATATGTTCGACGATTTTCGTCCCTTTGTTTTTAAGACCAGCGATGGGGGAAAGAGTTGGCAGAACGTCGCCGGCAATCTGCCGGCAAAAGCCTACGTACAGGTTATTCGCGAGGATCCAAAGAATTCCAATTTGCTGTACGCCGGCACGGAACTGGGATTGTTCGCTTCCTACACAGCGGGAAGGGAATGGATCGCGCTCAATTTAAAGAACCTGCCGAATGTTTCGGTCCACGACATCGTGGTTCATCCGCGCGAAAACGATCTAATTCTGGCAACGCACGGCCGCAGTGTTTTTATCTTCGACGATGCTACGCCGATTCAGCAGATGAGCGGCGACATTCTCAAAAAAGACGCGCACTTGTTTTCGGTTCGGCCGGGCCTGCGATTTACCACGCGCTTTACGCGTTACGGAATCGGCGACAAGGCGTTCAATGGTCCAAACCCACCGTATGGCGCGTTGATAACCTACTACCTGAAAGCGAAACCCGACGATAAGGCGACTTTCAAAGTTCAGATTTTCGATGCCAGTGGGAAATTGATTCAGGAACTGGATAAACCTGCGAAAGAAAAGGGACTGAACCGCGCTACCTGGAATCTTCGCTACGGCGGCCCGGAAGTGCGCCGTCCGCCCAGTGATGAGGAAACGGCCTTTGGCGGCCCGCCGCGCGGCCCACAGGTATTGCCTGGAAGTTACACCGTCAAATTAACCGTCGGCGACAAAACATATGAGCAGCCGCTAGAGGTGCGTCTGGATCCCACGATCAGTGTTTCACCTGTCGATTTGCAAGCACAGCTCGATCTGCAGTTGAAACTCAAGGACATGCAATCGGCTGCTAATACGGCGCTGCGCTTTCTCGACAGCATTGAGGATCAACTTAAGCACACACAAACCACTGCGAAGGCTTTGAACAAAGAGCCCGACAAAGAAATGATGAAAGCGCTCGAAGATTACATAAAGCAGCTCGACACACTTGAAGACCGGCTGGTGCGGCGTTCCGAAGGTTTGGGACTCGCGGGCAAATCACAGGTGGTCAATAAGGTTGGAGACATTTTCTTTGGCGTAGATGCTACTAACGCTGCGCCCACGCCCGCCCAACGTCAATACTTTGCAGAAATTCAACCGGAGTATGCCGAGCGCATGGCGGAGGTAAACAAATTCATCAACAACACTGTGCCGCAATGGAACGAGAAGTTGCGCGTGTGGAATTTGCCAACTTTAACAACGCGACAACCGATTAGTTTCTGAAACTTTTGGAGTGCGCTGACCTGTCAGCGCTTTGGTCCCAGGGCGGCTTGACGCCCTGGCACTTTCCTTAGTGGCTATTTAACAGTGGTCGCGACAGGCCGCGACCGACAAAAGCGCTGACAGGTCAGCGCACTTCAAAAAGATATGACTTCGACTGCACTACGACTACAAGGATTGGAAAGAGTGTCCAATCATGAATATCAACTTTTCTGAGATCAAAAAGTAAGGTGGTTTGGTAAGGAGCGGGGGCAAGCCCGCCTTCCCGACCCTGAGCTACTCAAACAATCTCGGGGTTAGGAAGGCGGGCTTGCCCC
>DASZDU010000119.1:0-35629 GCA_035941655.1 Pyrinomonadaceae bacterium
ATGTGCTCTTCAGCCCTTCGTCTCTCATTCATTCCATGACAAGCCTCGAGTTCTTCCAGATAAACCTTAATGTCTGCTTGATCGCGCGCTTGTCCCAGAAAAAAATCCTGTAAGGCAAAATCATGAAACACGGCGATGCCCGGATGCTGCCGCATCACCCTGACGATCCCTGTGTGGTAACGGTGATCGTTGCCGAGGTGGTAAACGATCGCATCGTATTCGCGAAGACGATCAATGACGGCCGGCTCGTGCTGGTAGTCAAAGGATTCAAAACGCGTTGACAAGTCCTGGTTTGTTGGCTGAAACCCATCAACAAAGAGATCAATGTCAGCATGAGCGGCCAGGTAAGGAAGCAGCTCTTCGCTGTAGTCAGAGATACCCGAGGGCTGTGGGTTGAAGGGACTGAAATACGCTAGTTTCATTGGCAGAACATACCGAGCAGTGATGGAGAAGCCAGTTTGGTCTACCTGACTACTGTGACTTTCGTTCTCGCCGTCGGCGACCCCTTGTCATGGAACCATGCCACCTGTTCCTGAACTAGATCAATTTCAAGAATATAGTCGCCGGGTTCTTTCGGCGCGGTGATCGTCAGCGGAATTTCAGTTTCCTCGCCGGGTCGAAGATCTTTGTTCAGTCCGTGACGGCCGTCCATATCGGTAACGAGCTTTTCATCTGCCGCATTCAACCAGCGGTCACCAGCGGCCAGAATGAACCGCGTATCAGAACTGGGGTTTGCCTTTGCGCCTCGAGCGTACCAAAGAATGCCGCTCGCGTTTTTAACCTTTACCTGAATCGTGGTCTTTTCGCCGGCGCGCAACTTCGCCGGCGGATCAACCAGGCTAATGGTTGCTTTGAAGCCGTCATCAGGCAGAGCTGACGGCGTGTGACTGCGATCAGCGGCGCCAGCCGGTGATGACGGTGTTGTAGTTTGCTTGCTGCAACCGCCAGCGAGCAATGCGCCGATAATCGTCAGCGCGAGAAGACATTTCTTAATTTTCATAATGACGATTCCTTTTCGTAGATAACGGAAACTATTTCAGCCAGTCCGCGTTTAGCGGACGACTGATAATAGCCCAGCAGTTCACTGCTGGGATAAGCGAGAATAAAAGGTAGTAGTCCGTGAAGCGGACGGCTGACAAAGCGGATGTCTCATGGCGACGATTTCAGCCGTCCGCTTCACGGACTACCAATCCTCTCGCTCGCCAACCCAGCGATAAATCGCTGGGCTAATATCAGTCGTCCGCTAACGCGGACTACGCGAAGACACTTGAAACCTTGCTAATTGCCTATTTTGCTGACACTAAACAAAATCAGTTTTCGACTTTCACGTGCCATCTTAAAGTGCGAGAGCCTTGTTCGTAAAACCAGGTGACGCCTTCATGGACCATATCGAGTTCAAGCACATAGTCTCCAGGCACTCGCGGCGCAGTTACAGTTAAGGTTATTTCAATCTCCTCGCCGGGCTTAAGATCATGCGGCAGTACGGCGCGACTATCCATGTCATTCACAACACCATTCTCATCTGCAGTCAACCAGCGATCCCCCAGCGTCACGATATTCATCCATCCCTGCGGCGCGCGTGCCTGCCAGACAACGCTACCGGCATTTCTAACCTTAACCTGAAGAACTTCCTTCGCGCCCGCTTTCATGACAGCCGGTGGCTGGGCGACGGAAATTTTTGCACGGTAGGGGCTGACAGTGTGCGCGCCTGGTGCGGCAGTCGCTGTGTCATCTGCCACTGACACCGAGATGAGAAAGACTTTTATACGAGCATTGGGCGAGTAGTAGGGGATTTCGAGTGGGATCGTTTCCGTCGCAACCAGACCTCTGCGTTGCAAATTTGTCTCAGCACCTTCAAGGTCCTCAGCAAAGGCGAGAGAGTACATTCGCTTATCCTCGGCGAGTTTCAATGCTTGCCGAAATTTGTTGCGGCCCTGGTTTGAACTAAAGAACTCATAGATAGTCACTCCAATCATCGGCGCTTCAGGCCGTAACGCTACCTGAATGCCTGTCGTCTTTATAGAACTCACAATCCACACATCAACGTCATCAAGCCGTTTGACCGTTTCAGCGTCGAGGAAAGTTCGCAGTGAGTAGTCTCGTAATAAGTAACCAGCTTCACGACGATAAGCGCTGGAGTTCGCAAAGAGAGTGGGGCGTGTTCCCCATTCCGTCTTTGAAATGTAGTAACCCGCCACGCATGCCTGCACAAACAGCCCCAACCAGAGCACTGCCGCGAAAATCTTCCCAACGCTTTGTCTTCGATTGATAAGCGTTGTGGCGAGGCCGATGACGGCGATTGCGGCCAGCACCTCGAGGTACAACGCGTAACGAATGTAACCGGTGCTGACGCTCCACAATACGGCGGCTGCGACAACCAGGAAAAAAATCTCGCGTAAGTAACGATCGCGGCGGACTAACAGAAAACCGATTAGCGCGACGACGAAGCCCAACGAAATCTTCCCTGAATAAACCGAAAGCTCCGAGAGCCGCTCGGGTCTGAAACTGATCAGAATGGGCCAGAACAGTTTTTCCCACAGACCTCTCGGCCCCCAGCGCGGATCCCAAACGTTATTAGGCGGCCAATAGGCTGACTTGAACGCTCCATTGAAAACGGGAAACACGATGCTGCCCGTTTGGCGATAAAGGTAAGCACTGAAAGGTACGAGCGGAAGAACAAAAGCAATCGCGGAAAACACCGCCGTCAGTCCAATTTGTTTTGCCCTTTGCGAGAAGCTGGTTGACCTCATTCCCAGCTCGCGATACACGCAAAGCAACACAATCGGCAGAGCCACGCCGGCGTTTGTTAACTTGAAGGCGACAGCCATGCCCAGCAGTAGAGCGATGCATAAAAGATTTCGCCGCCGGTTTCTCGATTCCAGGTGGTGAAGCGCGAGGTAGGTAGCCTCCAACAGGAGCGGCACCGCCAACAGGTCTGCCATGTAGTTGTTAATCTCAAAGAGAAGATGTTCGGCCATTACTGCCAGCAGTACGCCGGCCGCGCGCAACCAGGCGTTTTGCAAAACCGGTCGCAGTAGTTTATCCGTAATGCGAGCCGTCCAGATCATCGCGAGAAGATTAGCGATCGTTCCTAGACGATAGCCAAGCGCATGCCTGAAAAGACCGGTCACCATGTCAGGCGCGGGGTTATAAGGCGCGGGAGTGGGGAAGAAGTCGCCGGGAAGATAAAGGAACCCAACGAGTGATCGTTCGGAATGAAGTAGACGATAATTCATTACGTCGAAGGAAGTGTCTGGAAACACCACGCGCATTGCGTAGACAAACACGAGCGGCAGAACAGCAATCAACCAGAAAGGGAGCGAGGACTCGTTGCTTTCCGAAACTTCCTTCGATGAAAAATAAAAGAACCCGACTCCGACTGCCACTATCACAGATGCAGACCAGGCGACCGAATTGTCGTTAGTGCACCACCACAGATACTGCCTTGCGAGCACTACGAAATAGACGAACAGGAGTGCGTGGCCGATCCCGTCCAATGTCCAACGTCCAATGTCCAACGTCCTCTGACCCGTCTTGTTTTTGACATTGGACATTGGACGTTGGACGTTGGACTCCACCGGGACATTGAACTGTGATTTCGGACGAGTGGGGATCGGTCTGGAGGGTTCCGCGCTCATCCTTTAACGACCGCTTTCCGGCGAACCCGGCGGAGTCTTTAGTTGGACGGGATTTGATCCAAACTGGTCTGCCAGCACCTGAAATTGGTATTCAAACTCCTGCGCGCGTCGCGCGATCGAATGCAGGATCAATCCGACTGTGAGAGAGAGGAGTCCACAACCGGCGAGGACAACTGCAAGCACCGCTAGAGGTAAACGCCTGACCAAGCCGATATTTACAAACTCGATAATGACGATTAGGCCGGGAAACAGCGCAAGCAAAAGAAACAGCAATCCCGCCGAGCCAAAAAACGTGAGTGGCTTGTAGTCGCGAAAGAGCGCCAGCAGGGTATTGAGAATAATCGTGCCGTCGCGAAAGAACTTTATCTTTGAATGACTGCCCGAGGGCCGGTGCGTGAGATTAATCGGAATTTCAACGATGCGGAAACCTCGCTCAATCGCTTTGATCGTTAGCTCCGTCTCAATTTCAAAACCACCACCGAAGAGCGGCAAGCTTTTTACAAACTTGCGATTGAAAGAGCGATAGCCAGACAGGATATCAGTAAGCTTCACTCTGAAGATCGCATTGAGCAGACCCAGGACCAACCGGTTTCCCAGGGCATTAAGTTGTTTGAACTCGCTTTGCGACTCAGCATGCAGGCGTGAACCGACCACCATGTCAGCCTCGCGGCTCCGGATTGGCGCCAGCAGACGATGGACCGCTGCGGGAGGATAGGTGCCATCGCCATCGACCATAACGTAAACGTCGGCTTCAACCCGACGAAACATGGACTGAACCACAAACCCCTTGCCCTGCCGGTTTTCATGAAAGACTGTTGCCCCGGCTTCGAGAGCGCGTTCGACAGTTTGATCTGACGAGTTATTATCGAAAACGAAGATTGAGGCGTGCGGGAGTTGTGCCTGAAATTCTTTGACTACCGCACCGACTGTCCGCTCTTCGTTGTAGCAGGGAATGAGTACAGCCACAGTATCGTGTCTGCCCTGGTCAGAGGCGGGCGTTAGTTCGTCGAGCGCGGTCGAGCTGTAGGAACGTGGCAGAGCGTTTGAGTCAGCTGGTGTGGCGACGGATGTCGTCATCTCCACAGGTTTTTCTGCTGACATAAGCTTCTTTCTTTGGAGCGAATGTAGATAGCGAATCGATTGAAAAGGCGCCGGCGAAACAAGATATGATAAAGTCCGGGCCGCCCGCAACAATCCCGATCAAGGAAACGTGAGATGTGGTTTCCAGAGTAGTGCTCTGTTAGCTGACCGGGATTGAACAATCGCAACTTAATCATCACGTTTGAATGCAACTGATTGACCTTCGAGCGATTATTGGAGTCCGCAAGCCTTCCGGGAAGATCAGCGTCCTGGCCCACGAGATTTTTATCCTCCTCGCGTTCTGCGTGTTCACCGCGCTGCTATCGTGGCCCTACATTAATTACCTGCGCGATGCGGTTGCCGACACTGGTGACCCATATCTGATGTCGTGGGTGCTCTGGTGGGATTTTCATCAAACGTTCACAAACCCGCTACATCTGTTTGACGCAAACATTTTTTACCCTTACCGCTACACCCTCGCGTTCAGTGAACATTGCTACGGCATTGCGTTGCTTTTCTTCCCGCTGTTTGCTCTGGGGTTGCGTCCGCTGACGGTCCACGCCGTGGCGCTGTTCGTCGGTTTCGCGACCTGTGGTTACAGCGCCTTCAGGCTGGCGCGCACCTTAACCGGCTCGGAAGCGATAGGCTGGGTGGCCGGAATAATTTTCGCTTTCGTGCCGTTTCGATTCCATTTGTTGTCGCACTTGCCTTACCTGTTTTCGCCCTGGATACCACTCCTGTTCGAGGCCCTCGTGTTGTTTGTGCGCAGACGAAGCAGGAAGCGCGCGGTGTGGCTGGGCGGTGCGTTTTTCATGACAGGCCTCACAACCATCTCCTGGTTCACGCTTTCGCTCGTGCCTTTCGCCTTCGTTGCCATTGTCCTGCTCACGCGCTACGAAATTTGGCGTGAGGCTAAGTTTTGGCGGCGAGGGGCCATGGCGTTGGGCCTGGCGTCAATTGCACTGGTGCCCTTCATGCTGCCTTACGTTCTGGTTTCGAGAATTTACGGCTTCAAACGCAGTATCGAAGAAGTTAAGGCCAACTCTGCATGGCCAATTCACTGGTTCTCAGTAGAGAACCGAAACAAACTTTGGAACGGAATGGGCGCAAACATTCCTGAGGGGCACAAGTTCAAATTGTTTCCGGGACTGCTTCCGATTCTTTTGTCCCTTGTGGCGGTAGCGCCGTCCAAACCGTTCGAAACCTCTGGCCGTAGCAAGCAACACAAACCGGGGAGCGAGCTTTGGCTCAAACGTTTAGATTCATTCATCTGGGTTGCCCTGGCGGTTTCGATTGCTGCAATCGGTCTTGACGGCACGGATAGGTTCCTCGGCCTTTTTCGTTATGTTACTTCTGAGCGCGCACTTGCGACGCTAATGGTTGCCGTGACAGCGCGGCTGGTGTTTGCTTATCCTCCCTTCCTTCGTGCCGCACATGCGAATCTGGTCGAGACGATTCGTTCCGAGCGACGTGGCGATGCGTTTTGGTTGGGAATCATCCTCACCGTAGTCGGTTTCTGTTATTCGCTCGGTTGGAACTTTTTCTTTTATCGCATTTGCTACGATCTCCTGCCGATGTTTCGCAGCATGCGGGTGCCTACACGCGGAGCGATGATGGCTTACCTCGGACTCGCCCTGCTCGCCGGTCTCGGGGTTGAGCGCGTGGGCCCACTTCTGATTGGACGACTACCACGCCTTACTCGTCCCGCTATTTTCGCCATTGTCTGTGTGGCGTTGCTGTTTGAACTAAACGGAGCCCCCTTAGGGATTGTGCGCGGCGACGTTTACCCGGACGCAGTCACATTGCGTTTGAAGGCGACACCAATGCGTGGTGGAGTGGTCGTGCTGCCGGCCGGGGGTGATTTTAATCATCGCTACATGCTGCGTGCTGCTGATCATGAACGACCGTTGATTGTCGGAACCTCCGGCTTCAATCCCCCGATTGAGGATCTGATTGAAGCGGCCACTCGGAGCGGCGCAATCCCGGAAGATTTGATGGACCTGCTGGAAAGAATCCCCGCGTCTTATGTGGTCATTTACAATCAACTCATTACGCCCGGGCGCCGCCTGGACTACGAAGCTTTCCTCGCGCGCAATGTGAAAGCAGGCCGGTTGCGCTTTATTAATCGTTTTGGTTTACGCGACGACTTGTTTGCGGTTGTAAAGACTGAGCCGGAAGCGAAATCAGAAGCGCCGTTGCCATTCGCACTTGACGAGAAGGCCTGGGGCGCGATGATAAAGGAAGACCCGCTAAACCTGTTGGGGCAGTTTCGATCGTGGAGTCAGGCTGTTTACCGTTTCCACGTGGCAACATTCGGCGAGGCGCCGCGCTATGCGGAATTTGTTCCTGAAGTGGAGTTAATAGGAGAAAATGTGTTTATTGGGTTTGATGATCAGGGATCAAAGTTGGAAGGTAACCTGCGAAAGTTCGCCGATGCGTTGGTGGAGCGGCCACAATTCCAGGCAGTTTACAAAACAATGAGCAACGAACAGTATGTGGAAGCGTTGCTCAATAATGCGGGCATTGATCTCGATCCCACCGAGCGTGCCGGTTTTGTCGCTAAGTTAAGCCGTGGAGAACAGAGCAGAGCTGAGGTTTTGTTAGACATCGTCAATAAACAGCCTTTTGTCGAAAAGCAGGAGGCGCGTTCCCTGGTGCTGCTTCACTATTTCGCTTACCTGCGACGCAACCCTGACGATCCACCCGACAACAACTTGAACGGCTTCAACTATTGGGTTAAGCAAGTGCAAATGTCAGGCGATAGCTCCAGACTTGCGCAGGCCTTCATGGCGTCGTTTGAATATAAGGATTTGCATCCGAACCCGCCGGGGCAGTAGCCCGACCATGAGGAAGGGCTTAGATTGAGGCCTTAACTAACAGAGCCCTCGCTAACGGTCGGGCTACTGCCCCCCAGCAACACAACTTTAAGACGCTAGCAAAATAGATGATGAGTCAGAGTGAACCAAACAATGAGCAAATGATGGGGCGGCAGAAACACCCTGCCTGCTTGTCAGTTGTTGTTCCTGCTTACAACGAAGGCGTGACTCTCCGGGAAGTTGTAGACAAGCTGCTGAAGGTTCCATGTCTGCTCGAGATCATCATTGTGGACGATTGCTCGACTGATACTACTTCAGAGGTCGCAAATGAGCTTGCGCACAAACATCCGGAAGTGCGCTGCGTTCGTCATGAGAGAAACCAGGGCAAGACAGCCGCGCTTAGAACCGGCTTTGCACTAACGACTGGCGAGGTTGTGATCGTGCAGGACGCCGATCTCGAATACGATCCTTCCGAAATCTATGGTGTTATTCGTCCGATCCTCGACGGCCATGCGGACGTTGTTTTCGGTTCCAGGTTTCTTGTTCGTCGCGCGGCACGCGTTCTGTACTTCTATCACTTTCTCGCAAATAAATTTTTGACGTTTCTGTCAAATGCGCTCACCAACCTGAACATGACAGATATCGAGACAGGTTATAAGGCGTTTCGCGGCGACATCATTCGCAACATGATTATTAGCTCGAGCGGTTTTGGTTTTGAAGTTGAGGTGACCGCGAAGCTTTCGAAGTTGAAGGTGGCAATTTATGAAGTGCCAATCAGCTATTACGGCCGCACCTACGACGAAGGGAAGAAAATTGTTTTTATGGACGGCTTGATCGCGCTGTGGTTGGTGCTGCGCTTCAATTTATTTTGCGGCCTGGGAGCCTCGTTTCGGGAGGTGCCGCCGCTCGATTACAAACCGAATCGGTCGCCCATCGAACACATCGGCGCCACCAGCGAACCGGAGCGCCAGCAATGACAGATCCGGATTCGCGGCCGCAGGGTCTCTGCGTTGAAACTAAAATCGAAAGGTTCGACTATCCGGGAAGGGAATTGGAGGCGATGGATTGCGCCGCCAACTACCATCGATGGATCCTGGAAATCTTCGAACCGTTTTTGGGCGACCATCTTGTGGAGGTAGGAGCGGGCCTTGGGTCGTTTTCGCAACTGATTCTCGAACGCCACCGGTGCCAGACTCTTTCACTCATTGAACCATCAAATCGTATGTACGAAGACCTGGTTGCGAACGCGCAAGGGTTGAGTAAAACTACCAGAATCTATACCTACCATGGAACTTTTCCGCAGTGCGCTCCGCTAGTCAAATCAAACCAGGCGCCCGATTCAATTATCTACGTCAATGTCCTCGAACATATCACGGACGACAAGCTTGAACTCGAAGCCATTCGAGAAACTTTATCGCCGTCGGGACACGTGTTCCTGTTTGTGCCGGCTTTGGCATGGTTGTTTGGCGCCTTTGACGAGCGAGTAGGCCATCTTCGTCGCTACACAAAATCTGAAGTGGAAGAAAAACTGAAGGCGGCAGGTTTCAAAATAACTTTGTCGAAATATTTTGACTTCCCGGGCATTGGTCCCTGGTGGGTAAAATACTGCTTACTGAGATCCGCAACGATGGAGCCTGCCGGTGTCAGACTTTATGATCGATTCGTAGTGCCCGCCGCGCGACGCATCGAATCAATTATTTCACCTCCGCTTGGCAAGAACGTAATCGCAATCGCACAGAAAGGCTGAGATCAATACTGCTCAACATCAGAACCGAGAGGAGTAGCGATCGGCCTTTGATTTCGTGTTCCTTTTAGCCGGCAAAACCCAACTACGAAATCACACGAAAACCTTTGAAAAATAAGCCGGCAATATTTCGTGTGTGTTAGTGGTAATGGACTTTGGCCGCGCGTTTTCTCAAATTGCCACTGGCCAAACGACCGACGTGAAACAGGAGTTGCGTAAGCCTGAATGTTAGCCGGAATCATCTTTCTGCTTGGCGCGGCTTCGTTGGGAGTCGGTGTAGTTCGTCGCATCAGGCCACTTCGCAGATTGCTTAATCATGCGGAACAGGTGATGTGGGGTCTGGTTATCGGCTGGATGCTCACGACACTTGGCGCCTACGCCATCTCGCGTGTTGTCGGCCGCTTGTCCTTCAGGCCAATGTTGATCTTCGCGGTTGTTATCTGGCTGGCCGTGGCAGTGCTGTGGCTTCAACCATTGATGCGCGTTGTGCGTGAAGGCTTCCGAAGTAGAACGATTTGGCGGACCGAATACCTGGGACTGGTAATCGTGCTGTTGCTGTTTGCCGTGTTCTACCTGCGACTATTCTTCACGCATCTAATGCAGCCGGGCAACGACGGAGTTTATTCAGGCGGCAGCACGTCGTATGACATTGGATTTCACCTCGCTCTTATCACTTCTTTCCTTTACGGCGACAATTTTCCGCCGCTCTACACACTGTTTCCGCCCGCGCCGCTGCTGTATCCATTTCTCCCTGATTTCCAGGTGTCGGTTCTCGGGGCGCTGGGGATGAGTTTGCGGTCTGCGCTGTTGCTGACTTCAATCCCGCTGGCGCTCGCGATTACTGGTTTGTTTTATTCGTTCGCACTGCGCTTAGTTTCGCCCAGGCAAACTGTGTCGAGCGAATCAGTGCCCGCCATGCCGTTTGCTGCGGCAGCGCTGGCCACAGTCATTTTTCTGCTGAACGGCGGACTCGGCTTTATCTACCTCTTTTCCGATTGGCGTGATACCGGCAAAACTTTCGGGACGTTTTGGTCCACCCTACAGGTCAACTATGCCAACATGGGCACAAGAAACATTCAATGGGTCAACTTCATCACCGACGCCATGTTGCCGCAACGCACCAGCCTCTTCGGTTTCTCAGCGGCTTTAATTGTGTTCACTTTGTTTGCGTTTGTATGGCAGACGAATGATGACGACAAGGCCGAGAGCCGCACGGGTTTAAAGTTACTGATCGTTGCCGGAGTTGTGACTGGTCTGCTGCCGCTGTTTCACGCACATGCCTATCTGGGTATTGGAATCGTCAGTGGTTTTCTATTTCTGCTGCGGCCCCGCCGGCGCTGGCTGGCGTTCTGGGTTCCAGCTGTGTTGCTGTCGCTGCCTTATCTGCTGACAATCGCCGCACACGTTTCCACCAACAGTTTCGTGCGCTTCTCTCCCGGTTGGCGCGGGCATGGCGAGCGCGTTTGGTTATGGTTTTGGCTGCGCAACATTGGTCTGCCGGCATTGCTCATTTTCCCCGCGTGGTTTGCCGCTCCCGCGGTTTGGCGCAGCTTCTATCTGGCCTTTGTGGGTCTGCTCGCATTCAGTCTGTTGGTGATGGTTTCGCCCAACGATTTTGACAACATCAAGCTGATGTATCTGTGGTATGCGCCGACGAGCGTATTGATCGCTTCATGGCTCGTTAGGTTGGCCATCAAGCGACAAAGACTGCTGTCGTCAGCACTGGCAGTGTTGTGCATCGCCTCAGGCCTGCTCGCTTTGCATTATGAAGACACGGATCACAATCTGCTTTTTACGCATGAAGAGATTGCGGCGGCTGTTGTCGCCAGGGAACGAACGACAGCCCACGCGCTCTTTCTCACTGCTCCGACCGTGCATCAGCCCATTCTCAGCCTGGCGGGCCGAGCTGTTTTGCGAGCCAATACGCCATGGCTTTGGAGTCATGGGTACGAATTCGCGCAACGTGAGGCCGACGTGAAGTTGATCTACGCAGGAACCGTTGAGGCTCGCGAGTTAATTGACTACTACCGGCTTGATTACATCTACCTTGGGCCCGAAGAGAGATATGCCGGCGCTAATCAGAAATTCTTTGATGAGCAATTCCCGGTGATTTACCGCAGTCCTAACATTGCGATCTACGACGCGCGCGCCGGCAACCATGACCTGTCTGAGCCACTGCGTAGTCCGCCACCGCGTGAGTTCGCTTCGCGGCTCGGTAAGGATCCGTATCAACTGCTGGTCGAGTTTCCACGCATCAGTTTTGTGGTCTACCGCATTTATCAAACTGCGTTTGGCAGACAGCCGCAATACACAGAGTTTATGGATGACATGTCAGTGTTTGGTCGCGGGCTGTTTGTGGGCACGCCGGGATGGCAGCAGGTGTTGGAGCAAAATAAGAATGCGTTGGTGGAACACTTTGCGGAACGGATTGATTTCAAAGCCACCTTCGCTGGTAAAACAAACGAGCAGTATGTTAATGCCCTGATAAGTAATGAAGGCCAGGCTTTCGCGAGCGCCGAACGCAACGCCCTCGTCGCCGGATTAAATAACCAGTCACTGTCGCGCGGTGCTGTGTTGCGCAGAATTGCGGAAAGCGGGCAAGCCAGAGCTGAGGACTTCAACAGTGCGTACGTATTGATCCACTACTTTGGCTACTTTCATCGCAACCCGAACGACCCTCCGGATAATGATCTGAAAGGATTCAACTTTTGGTTAGCAGAGCTTGGGCGCACGCGCGACTATCGCAGCCTTACACGCGCGTTCATTGAGTCGGGCGAGTACCGGGATCGAACCGCGCCAAAGAAATAAACCGGTTTGGAATGGATAATCGGGCGGAGTAGCCGTAATCAGAACCGCTCCCGGTTCTGATACAAGCGAGCCTATGTGCAAACGTCAGTTAAGGTGGGCCAAACCTCGACCGGTATTCCTTCGAGCTGATGAAAGCTTTAACCATCTCCGATCTGACATAGTCGCCGTTGAAGGAGTTTAACTTGTCGAGCCAGAAATTGAATCCGGTCAGATTATTGTCAGGAGGATCGCTGGGATTCCTTCTCAGGTAGCCAAAGTATTCCATCAGTACGAAGGCGCGGTTCAGCTCCTCCAGGCGGAAATATTCTGATTCGGCTACCAACCTCAACGCCTGCGCGCGCGTGATGATCCCGGCGTCCAGACTCCTGATGAGCATGTCTGTGACGAAGAGGTTGTGCGGCAACTGGCCACGGATCTCGCCGTTGGGAAAGTTTGTGGTGTGTACGTCTGCGTAGACCAGGCCACCTGACAAGTCGAGCAACTGTGCACTGCTAAGCTGGGCCTCGAAGTTTACGAAATTGCCGGCCGGCAGCGCGAGGATTATTCCGCCATTGCTGTCCGCAGCCGCGGGGCCGTGGAGATGCGCGTCGGTTTCCGCGCTGCTTAAACCACTAAAAGAGAGCGAGATGGAAACCTGCCTCGGGTTAATTTTCTGACGTACGATAACCAACCCGGTGGCAGTTGAGGCGGTGGGCGGCACGACCTGCGCGCCGTTGAGCCGGGCGATATACAGTTCACCCGTCGTCGTATTGAGCGCGGCATTGCTGAAGAGCGCGAAAACATAGTCCCTGTTGGAGAGGCCCGCGTAATTCGCCACGAACTGAGGACGCGTGACGAACTCATCAAAGAAAGCCTGCTTGTTAGCTTCGAGTTGCACGTCCGCGCCCGGCGCCCCGAAGACGTAATCTTTTTGCAGCGCCTGTACGTCGCGCATAAACGACCCATAGCGCGGCAGTCCCCCTAACGCCGCCTTCTCCGTCAGGTAGGCCAGCATTCCGGTCGACTGAAATTCAATCGAGAGAAAGAAAGCCGCCGAGACGTTAATACGCTTGACCTCGATGCACTGCTGATCGGTACCGCAGGAAGTGATTTGGTTGACCCAGAAGTTGAAGCCAGCGGCGTCCGGTTCGCGATTCAGAAAATCAAAATACTGCTGGCGAACGAAAAACTGCGTGTCGTCAAGGATGTTCGGCGGTTGACCGGGCGTGTCGCCCTCATCATCCATGATGTAGAGATAAGAGTAGGTTGGACTGGTCAATTCAGCGCCCGTCGCGTTGCTTAGGACCAGGTTGAGGTCCACTGAAGAGCCGCCGGCATAAGCCTTGTCGTCAACTATAAGCACGCGAAATGTCTTGCTGGTTTCTCCCGGGTTGAACGTGAGTTTTCCGACTGCAATTTCGTAATCCGACTTCTGAGTTGCACCGACGTCTACGGTTGCGTAGTTGACCGTCGCCGTTCCTGAAACGACCCCGGAGCGCGTAACCGCAACGTCTATATGGCCGGCGTTTTCCTGCGTGAAATATTGGCGGTCGCTGAATTGAATCGTCGAAGCCGGCACGCCGATAATAGGTTTCAAAGATCCGAACAGCTCGAAATGGCTGAAAGAACTTCCTGCGGCGAAATAGAGCGTGTTGGGATCACCGGCATTCACGCCGGTGCCAAAGACCAGGGCCCGCAGGTCGCTTATTTGTAGGCTGGCCCCACCGCCATCCACCATTCGTCCGAGCACGGCGCCGGTTGACGGATTGAAGGCATTGATGCTCGACGAATTTACACCTCCAAGCTGATTGTTCCCCACGAGCAGTGCATTACTAAAAGCGCCGAAGTTAGCGGGAGCGAGCGCCATTCCCCAGGGCGAGAAGAGCGGGCCGTTGTTGATGGTGAATCCGTTGTCGCGAACTCCGTTTGTGTCAAACTTGCGAACAAAGCCCTGATCAAAATTCAGGGGAAACGAAGCCGGCGCATACGTGACATACAAGGAGCCACCCAGGTTCTGAATGTTGTAGGGATGGTGATTTGCCGGGATGCTGGCGTCGGTAAAATTGCCGGAGACGGAAGTCTGATTGAATTCTTTATCGAAAACATCAATCTTGCCATTTGCGAAGTCAGCTGCATAAAGAAGATTGCCCGACGCATTGCTGCCGAGGGCCAAGCCCGTGTAGCTGTGGCCGCTCATAAATTTCACCACTACTGCAACGGAGCCCAAACCTGGCTGCCAGGCATTTATGCCGCCGCTGAGAGTCGCGAAAATAAAGTGAGCCGGGGCCGCCGGGCTTGTCGGCGTCAGCGAGACTAAGAAGTCACTGGTCGTGTTGGCGACGACGCCCGTCGGTCGCGACGGGAATGGAACGAGAGTGGGTACGTTCGGGATGCCGACTGAAGGTAACGCGGAATTAACTACTAGTGGACTGCCTGAGACGTCACCTTTATATAGAGTGGCGCGATCGTTTCCTTTGTTGACCACCCAAAAAGGGCTGTTCGCATTCAGCGCTACGCCCCAGGGCATGGAAAGTTGCGGGTCTTCAATCAGTGCTACTCCGGGCAAATTAGAAACCAGGTTAGTTTGATGGTAAATGCCACCGACGCTAAGAGCCGGAACTCCCTGTGCGCTGGTGTTACGAGACGGCGGGTTGGCTCCGCCCGCAAATGAGTGTGGCAGGCCGGGCAATAAAAGAAGCATTAGAAGTATGAAAACCAGCGCGCACCAGAGGGCGGAGCGGTGCAATGCCTTCGAGCGTCGCTTGTGGGAAGCTGGGTAGTTCACGCGGAGACCAAAGCTTGGTTAAGGGGAGAGCACGCGCATTTTAGAACGGTTTTATTCCGGAGGGAAGGGTTATCGGCAGTTGGTAGAGTAAATTCACCACTGAGCAGAGAACACAAAGGTGGCACAGAGAAATCTGAAATTAGGTCACTCGGGCAGTTCGCCACTGATGGGGCTGCTATTGACGATGATTCAATTATCCAGCGCCATTGATTAAGTTCTGCACCACATTTTCCCAGGAAAGATTCATCGCTTTTATTTTTTCCTGGCCGCGCTCGCCCATTGCCCTGGCTCGGGCGCGGTCGGCGTAAAGCGAGTCGAGCGCGTCCGCGATTGCTCGCGGTTCAGGCATGACGCTCAAGCCTTCGCTCCCCTGTTCGATAAACTCCGTCGCGCCGCCGCCATCGCTCGCTACCACGACCGGTTTTGCGGCAAGCATCCCCTCCAGCGTGACGTAGCCATAGTCCTCATCGAAAGGCAGATAACAGACGCCGAGAGCATTCGCATACAACTCAGTCATTTCCGACTCCGCGACAAAGCCGCGCAGGCAAACCCGATCGCCAACCCCATATTTCCTGATCAAACTCTCGTAATGTTTTGGATCTCGCGAGCCACCCGCGAGCACTAACTTAATCGGAGTTTTTAGGAATTGTGCGGCTTCAATCAGAAGTTCCTGACGCTTCTGCGGCTCGAGGCGGCTGGGATAAAAGATGTAGTCGCCCTGTTCGCCTGATCGCAAAGTAGTGGCTCGTGGTGGCGGATGATAGAGCGGCTCGCTTTCGATGTTGTTATAGCGACGAAGCCGCTCGGCGACAGTCTTCGAATTCGCAAAGACTTTTTTTGCGTCTGGTATGAGTCGATTATCGGCCTGGCGGATCCACTCGCGAACTTGCGGTCCATCAGGATAATTCGAGAGATCGTCGAAAGGTGTATTCCAGAGATTATAAGCGGCGCGGTACTGGTGCATGATCCAGAGCACCTTGCGCGGGTGTGCAACCAGATAAGCCGGGAACTTCATGCCGATGACCAGGTCCACCGGCTTGCCGTTGGCTTCGCTGAGATCAAGCAGACGCCAGGCGAGCGCGCTGCGCATGATTTCGGAGGGCGGGTACCACTTGAATGGCAAAGCTACGACTTCGGCGTTATGTCCCGCCTGTACCAATGCGCGACGCAGTCCCTCGACGTGCGCCTCCGCACCGCCAGTGGTGAAGGGGACTTGTGTGGTGCAGATTAGGATGTTCATGGCAACTGCGAAAAGTGAAAAGTGAAGAGTGAAAAGTGAAGAGTTAAGAATGAACGAGCATCTGACTCTTCACTTTTCACTCTTCACTTCGATGTTGCAGACGGCGATCGATAACTCACGATCATCGCGCGTCTCGTCTTTGGTGGGTCGCGGTTGCCAGGTGCGATCGGCGCGAATTTCAAGCTCAAAGTAATTCGAATCTCTCAGCGCATGCGGCAGCGGAACGCGCAACTCCAACCATCCATAACGACACAGCGAAAAAGCACACAACTTCACACCGTTCAGCAACACTTCAAGCCCGAGCGGATTTTCGCCAAGGTCCGGCAAGTGGCTGGTGAGGTCCATTCGTATTTCTGAAACGCCTGGCGCGCGGAAGCTAATCGCAGCGCGGCGGCCCATCCAGCGGGCGATCGGCGGCAGCGTGTTTGGCTCGTACCAGCCATCATCGAACACGACGTCCGTGCTGCGATCGAGGCAACGCAAAACTTCTTCGGCGGCAGGTTCAGCGGACCAGAAGAGCGAGCGTCGATCGCGATGTTCATTGTAGAAAGGACCGAGCGGCGCGTCAGACGCTTTAACGAAGACATACAGGCCGGTCTTCGGCAGATGAATGTTTAGATCAGAAACTTTCGAAAACACGTAACCCATGGCCATATCGAAGGCGCGCCGCTCTTTGAACGAGAGCCCGCGGAGGTAGTCGAGAAAATCGTCTTCGAAATCAAGCCCATACTTGTCAGCTTGTTTTAAAAACTCTTCGCTGCTGAGAGTGAGCGTGTAACGCGGCTCCCAGGCAACATGTGAAAAGAAGCGCTGAAACCTGTCTGCGTGCTCCTGTTCTTCCTCCAGCCCCACATGACCGTCGACTTCAATGAAGCGTCGCAACTCTTCCGCGTTCATTTCATCGTAAGTCTTTTGCGCGGAATGATCGCTGCACTCGATGCCGTGCATCGTCAGCCCGCCGGGACGGAGCACGCGTTTTATCTCCGCAAGCACCGCGTCCTTTTCTTCCATTTCGATGTGACCAATGACATCAAGGCTGACCACGTAATCGAAGCTGGCATCGGCGAACGGCAAGCTGGACAGACGCGCGCTGAAAGTCGCGTCATAGCCATTTCGCCGCGCGGCCATGGCGCATTCATTTGAAAGGTCGACGCCAGTCAACGTCACACCTTTGCGTTTCAACAAAGCGAGCATGCCGGCCCCGCAGCCAAGTTCGAGCACGTCTGACTGTGCGCGGACGTTATCGAAAATCCACATCGTGCGTGCGAAGCGGATGTCGAAACGATCGAGGGCTTTGAAGTAGCGATGGTCGAGTACTTCGTCAGAGACGAACTTAGTGCGATAGAACTCGGCTACGTCCTTTATGCCGGCTCGCTCGTATAAGTTTTCTTTAGGGTTAGACATGACAGCAACAAAACAGCGCACCGTTTAGGCAAACACCGCGCGCTCCGTTTAGAAAGCGGACTTGTCCACCCTTAACGCGGGGGCACAAGTGCCCTATCTAAACGGAACTATTTACGATTCACGATTCCTATTTTACGAGCTTCCAATTCTTCGATGCGGCGCTGGAGTTGTTCGAGCAGAGCCTCGGTCTTGCGGCGCGCGCGATCTTCGAGCACGGCAGCCTCGCTGGTTTCGAGCGCGAGTTGCTTGTAAGAAACGCGCTGCTCTTCCTGCAGGCGCGCGGTGGCTTCGACTATCGCTCCAAGTCGGTCGTCAACTACAACCGCTCGCGATTCAACCGCCGCGATAATCGCGCTTTCCGCGTCTAGCGTCAGACGTTGTTCCGCCAATAGTGTTCGCACCTCGCCGGAATCTGCTCGACGGTTCTCGCTCTCCACGCGTAATTGCTCGCGCAGGTTTTGTATCGTTTCCTGATTGGCCGACAAGAGTCGCACCATATCGCTCAGTGCATGATGGACCGCCGCATTGAAGTTGATCTGTTCCCAGGCGTACCAGCGCGTTGCTCGTTTGAAATGACGTTTGAGCCACAATTCAATGCGCGCGCTCGTTCCGCTGCGATTGCTAACGACAGGCGGCAAACGATCCCAGGCGCGCGCGGTCGTTGATAAGTAGGATTCGAGCCGTGGTAAAGATCCGGCCGGCTCCAGCTCACGGTCCTCGAGGGCAGTTGCGCCATTGTCGCCAGCGGAATGAGCGGTGGCAGCCGCCTCGTGTTCCGCGTGAACGCGTTCACGTATCTCGCGCAAAATATTTTCGACTTCGGTATCAGCCATAACTCAAGCCTCTTGACGCACAACTTCGGGCCTGGTGCTGCTTTGTGTTTCGCCCCGCCTGACAGCGCGACGAGCAGCAGTAACGGTCGCGTTGAGGTTAGCGATGCCCTCGGTCAACATCGTATTTGTAACTTTGAAAAACCTCGCCGCATCGAGCCAATCATAAGCGAAGCCATCGCGGCTATGGACAGCAAACGAGATCGAATATTCGTCTATGCCGAGCCAGCATTCGAAGGCGAAAGTGATATCAATCAACTCGCCTGCTCTGACCTCGCCAAATTCAACCTGTTGCTCTTTTGTATTTGTGCCGTAAACATGAATGCCATGGCGGTTGCGAATCAAAAAACCAATTACCGGATCTTCGACATCGCGAACAAAACGCGCCACCACGCGCAAGCTAACAGCCGCACCACTCTCTAATACATGCAAATCGCGTTTTGCGTTGTCTTTCAAGGTCGCCCCGACAATCTCCGCGCTACCATCGCCGTGACGATAGGAGTAGTCGAGCGATCCCGGCAGTTCCTGCGCGGCGAAATCCGGCTGCGCGGGCGCTGCAGTGTCAGCTTCATAAGCTTTCTCACGCTCCATGATTATTTTTTGGTAGTGATTAAGCACGTCAGCGGGTTTGCCATCGGCGATTAGCGCGCCCGCCTTCAGCAACAAAGCGCGCGAACAAAGGGCACGCACCGCCGCCGCGTCGTGCGACACAAACAGTACCGTCGTTCCACGATCATGCAGTTCCTTTAGTCGACGCAAACACCGATGCTGAAAAACTGCATCGCCCACTGCGAGTGCTTCATCAATTACCAGAATGTCAGGATCCACGCTGGCAGCAATAGCGAAGGCCAGACGCACATACATTCCGCTTGAATAGCTTTTCACTGGTTGATACAGGAAGGGCCCGATTTCGGCGAACCGTTCAATAGCCGGGAACAGCGTATCCGTTTCCTTACGGGTCAATCCCAATAAGCTGGCATTCATGTAAACGTTCTCGACGCCGGTAAATTCCGGATCGAAGCCGGCACCCAGTTCAAGCAGCGCGGCTATCCTGCCCACGTGCCAAACCTCACCGAGAGTTGGCGCCAGCGTGCCTGAAATAATTTGCAGCAGCGTGGACTTGCCACAACCGTTTGGGCCGACTATTCCGACAGTGGTTCCTGCCTCGATTTGGAAGTCGACGTCGCGGAGCGCCCAGAATTCTTTGTGACGTTTCAGACGGCCGCGGGTAAGCGATTCCTTGAGGCGGTCCCCCGCATTTGCATAGATGCGGTATTGCTTGGAAACCTTTTCGACACGCAAGGCCACTGACATGCGCTGAATGTAGCAGAAGAAAGGAAACCGAAGCCACCTAACTAAGCCGGGTTGGTTAGACAAGATCGGAACCGGGAGCGGTAGCGAGAGGTACTGAGTTGAACTTGAAATTCCTGAGTTTACAAGGCGAATAACAAGCCTGGGCAGAGCTTGCAGCCGGTCGCATCCACCACCCCACGCGGGCTGCCCGCGCGGGGACCCCGGTCCGCTCCCGGTTCTGATGTGAATTTCGCTTTACGGCAAAAGAAAAGGGAGCGCCGTCGCTCCCTTTTTGTTGTGCCAGAGGCAAACGTTTAGCTTGGGCCGAAACGCTGGCGATACTCCGATGACGAGATGAACGCTTTAACCATCTCGGCAGCGATGAAATCGCCATTGAAGGTGTTCAGCTTATTCAGCCAGAAGTTGAAGCCTGCGGTGTCGGGATCGCGCCGCAGGTAACCGAAGTATTCCATGGTTACGAATGCAGCGTTGACTTCACGCAACTTCAACTCTTCTGCCTCGGAGATTTTCCTGAGGATAGTGGCGCGCGTGTCTGTAGCAGCGTTCAGGCTTGCCACCAGCGAGTTGCGGAAGGTGTCGGCCGCGGGAAAGTTGCCGCGGATCTCGCCACCGCCGAACTGGCGCGTGTGGAAGTTGATGTAGGCTCGGCCCTCGCGCAGGTTCGAGAGTTGCGCGGCGAGCGTAGTGCCGTTGCCTTCGGGTGCGTCCCACTTACCGCTGAAAAATCCGCCCACGCCCGGTGTTGCGAAGAAGACCTGGTCGTTCGGGTTGTTGTCGTTGAACGGAGCGCCGAAGAAGCCCCAGACAACTGGACCATTAACGCCCGGTGCGACTGACGGCCCAGCGTGGATGTGGGCCGCGGTCAGGTTGTCGTTAGTGTCCGCAGTCGCCGAGCCGGATACGTCGATGTTACTGATGGTGGCGCTGAACGTCAGGGCGGTTTGCGCGTCGTTGAATTGGAAACGTGCCGTGCCGGATGACGCGGGCCGCGCGGCGCCCGTCGTAGTGGTTGGAACGGCCGGCGGAACTTCCTGTGAATTGGTCAGGCTTACAACGAACAGCCGCACCTGACTCGGACTGAAACCGGCGCTGGCCAGCAAATTATCCACATACTGTTCGTTGGTTAAAGTGCTCGGATACTTAGCGACGAACTCCGGACGAGTGACAAACTCGTTGTAGTACGCCACCTTATTCGCATCGAGCACGGCATCGGCACCCGGTTGCCCGAAGATAAAGCCCTTCTGTAGCGCCTGTACGTCGCGCATGAAGTTGCCGTACAGGACGGGTGCCGGCGAGCCGCCCGTCGCGTTTGCGCCGAAGGCCACGCGGTGTGTCAGATAGGCGAGGTAGCCAGTGGTTTGAAACTCAATCGAAAGGAAAAAGGCTCCGCTAACGCTGATTCTCTTCGCCTCGATGCAAGCCGCGTCCATTCCGCACGAACTAATCTCATTCGTCCAGAATGCTAATCCCGCTGGATCTGGTTCGCGGTTTAGAAAGTCGAGGTAGTGCTGGCGGACGAAGAAGGTGGTGTCGTCGATGGGGTTGGTCGTCGGCGCCCCCGTGTCGTTGTCGAGTATCGACACCTCGGCCGTGTTCGGGCTCCCGAGCCCGACGCCCGCTCCGGTCGGGTTCGAGAGTTGGAGGTTGATGATTTCGTCCGCCTCGTCGAACGTGTCGTCGACGAGCAGGAGGCGGAAGGTCTTCGAGGTCTCGCCCGGCGCGAACGTGAGCGTGCCTAGCGCGATCTCGTAGTCGCTCTTCTGGTTGGCGTTTATGTCCGGCGCGGGCGTCGGCGTGGGTGATGGCGTCGGCGTGGGCAACGGCTCGGCTGCAAAGTCGAAGGTGTTGTAGTTGACGGTGGCCGTGCCTGAAGCGTCGCCCGCTCGCGTCACCGTGATGTCGATGTGGCCTGAGCCTTCGCTGATGGCGAACTCATCGGACGAGAACTGGATCAGGGAAGTGGCGCTGGCTGTCGTCGGGTTGAGCTTGCCGAAGAGACCGTGCTGCTCCTCGCCGATGCCGGCGGCGAAGTAGAGCGTGTTCACGTCGCCGCCCGACCCGCCGTTGCCGAACTTAAGATCCCACAGCTCGTCTATCTCGATGCCGTTCCCCGACTCGTCTTGCAGGGTGCCGAGGAAGGCGCCCGTCGTCGGGTTGTAGGCGTGGATACTCGGGTTGCCCTCGCCGAAGTTGCCGACCAGGAGCGCGCCACCGAAGATGCCGAAAGACGCGGGCGCGAGGGTGACGCCCCACGGCGAGTTGAGTGCACCGTTGTTGATGCCAAACGTCAGGTCGCGAACGCCGTTGGCGTTGAAGCGGCGGACGAAGCCGTTGCCGACGCCCTCCTCGTCACGACCGTCGGTGCCGACCTTGGCGTAGGCGACATAGAGTGAGCCGCCGATGGCCTGAATGTTGAAGGGGTGATACGTGTTGCCCGCAGTGGTCGGGATGGTCGGGTCGGCGAAGGGGAAGCTGGCCGCGGGTTGCAATGCGAACGACGTGTTGAAGACGTCAATCGTGCCATTGGCGAAGTCGGCGGCATAGAGAAAGTTGGCCGAGCCGTTGTTGGCGTAGGCAAGCCCGGTGTAGACGTGGCCGGGATGACTGGCCGCGATGACTGCCGTCGTCGAACCGGCGGCCGGGGCGTTGGGGTCCCAGCCGGTGATGTTGCCCGTGATCGAGGCGAAGAGGAAATTAGCTCCGCACGGCGCGCTGGCGCACGGGCCGGGAAGAACGAACTCGGTCGCGACCGGGTTAGCGACCGTCCCCGTCGGCAGCCCGCCCGGGATGGTCACGGTCTGCGGGTTCGCGTTGAGGACGACTGGTGAGCCGCTAACGTCGCCGCGGATTAGCTGCGTCGTACTCGTACCGTTGTTGGCGACCCAGAATGGGCTGCTCGCGGTCAGCGAAATTCCCCAGGGGTTAACTAAAAGAGGATCCAGCACAGGGGCCAAGCCTGGCACGTCCGATATAAAGTTCGTTTGCCGGTAAGCAGATCCCGGCGCGATTACTGGGATCTGTGGGCTCTGCGGGCTCTGATCGTCGGTCGTATCAACCTTCGGGATCACTGCCTTCGCAGTAGCCGGCTGGGACGGAATTACGGGCAGCAGGCAAAAGAAAAGAAAAAAGCTGAGAGACAAGCTCACCAGCTTTCGAGTTTGGGTTCTTCTCGAAGTCAAACGCAACATTGGATTCTCCTTCTGGCTATTCGTCGATTTCAATTAGAGTTCGAGCTAGGGAAAGTTACCCTAAGGCATGATGTTCAAAAGTTCGCAGACTTTGGTGCTCTGTAATCTTTGCCGATAAGTGCGTATATGCTGTTTGTTTCGGTCGGTTGTCTGAGCAACCTTGATCCCTTGGAACCAAGAAGGCGGTTCAGTTGAACCAGATTATGCTAGGGGGTGGGCAAACTTTATGCTTGACTAAAGATGCTGTCAAGATTTTTGTTACGGTTCCGCAATCACGGTAAACGTCTCGCCGCGAATTCCTTAATGCTAATTCTCTCAAGGTTATGGCCGCTTGCGGTTGGCTTCTTCTCTGCGTAAAATGTCGATTCTTTTAACGGCGGGTCATGTCAGGAATTCTTTGTTCGCCGTTGCCCGGCTGCTGCTCGCTCCCCGAGGGCATCTAATCTGCTCTTATCTGCGTCTTTATCTCGGAGGATTTCTGTGAAGCCAGTTTTTCGTTCTCATTGCGCTATTGCTGCGTTTATTCTGTTGTTTAGCGTGGTTTCTTATGCGCAGGCACAAACGGCAAGCGCCACTCCCGATCCGTTTGTGGCGCAACTGACATCAAGTCCCAAAGATTTCAATTCATATGTAGGTGACATCAGCGCAAATGGACGCTTCGTCGTTTTTCAGTCGAATGGAGACGTAGCGACCGAGAAAATTCCCACTAAGAACCCCGACGGAACTACGAATCCGAGTGCGCGTAACAACGAAGACGGCAATCGCGAGATCTTTCTTATCGACTATGCGCAACGACGCATCTTCCAAATAACTAACACGCGCAACGTTCAAAAGATCCCAGCTAGTCCAACGCCGACACCGACGCCGACACCGACTCCTTCACCAGGCGCCAGTCCTACTCCAACACCGGTGCCAACGCCTCCGGATCTGACTCAGGTAAAGATTGAGATTAGCAACAACCGTCCTGTAATCACGCTTGAACCGGCACTCGTGTCCGGCAAACGAATCTACACGATCGTCTTTAGTTCAAACGCTCCGGACCCGCGAAATTTCGACGGCGCTGACAGCGCCGCATTGACGGCTAACGCTAATCAGGAACTATGGATTTACCAACTACCGGCGATCGACGATCAGTTCGATCTGACCGCCGGCGACGAAATACCTTTCGAGCCGCTTGCCGCAGGCACGTTCCGACAGATCACAGATACGACACCGAGCCGGCCACTACTCGCTACGGTTACAGTTCCAGACGTCATTGACGACAATCGTGAAGCGACTATTAGTGACGACGGAAATACTATCGCGTTCATTTCGAACCGAAATCATCCGGGTACTGGTACTGGTAATGCCGACGCCAATCCCGAACTTTTCTTTTGTCGCACCACGGGCGGTTTTTTGACCGGAACGCTTACGTTTGCACAGGCAACCAGCACGCAGGACACGGTGGCAGGCATCAGCGACACTCTGCAACAAAACCCTTCGCTGTCCGCTGACGGGTTGACCGTGGCATTTCTATCGCGTGCAAATCTGGCTGCTGCTAACGACGACAAAAATGCGGAGATTTACGTTGCAGACTTTACCGGCTCGGCACTGGCCAACATTCGCCAGATAACCAAAACTAAGGTTGAAGGGACGGGAGCAGCGACTCTTAACGTTCTTAGTCCCGGCCGTCGTCTCAGTCGTGATGCCAAATCCATTGTTTATGAGTCCCGAGCCGAAGACCCGACAGCAAACACCGGCACCAACACTAATTTTCACGCGATATTTGTTGCTGACGTGCCGCTGACTTCCGCTACGAGCAGCACGGCGAAGATAGTTGGACCGCGCGGGGATGACGTCTCACATTTCCCCATGTTCACAGATTACGATTCGGCCCTCGCGCCTCATTCTCTGGTTTTTGCTTCCATTCTGAATTTCAAATCGGATGGAACCTTAGTGGGAAACCAGGACACTACCGGCTTAAACTCGGTGCCGTCCGGACTGCCGCCAAACCAAATATTCGTCACGCAGGTTCCAGTAACTTCAACGAACACGTTTGCAAGACTCACGAAGAACCCGGTTCCTTTATCCACGGTTGGTATCCATCCCTTTGCCAGCAGTACGCTGCGACGAATCACGTTCAGCCTGCAAGCGAGCGAGCTTGGCGGTGGCAATGCTGACGGATCGACTGAGGTCTTTTATCTGTTAACACCTGCGGTAACCACTCAAGCGCCTGAAGCTTTGTCATTCTTTACCGGCGCAAGCAACTGGGGACCATTTGCCAGCGCGAGCCCGGCTGCAAGTCCAACGCCGACGCCGGGCCTTCCTGCAGGCCTGGCGCCCGGTGAACTGAGTATCGTTCAATCGACAGTCGGTTTAGCTGTCTCTGACAAATCAGGTGTGGGCGGATCAGAAACGGCGCGTAGTCCAATCCTTCCCATTGAACTCAACGGCGTTTCTGTTTCAGTTAACGGCGCGGCTGCTGGACTATATTTCGTCGGCGACTCAGCTTCCGAAGGTATCAGGTTCGTAACACCTATCGGTTTGTCGGCGGGCGTAGCCACTGTCGTGGTTAACAATGGGCGCGTGCCCGCGCCCGCGCCGGGAACAGCCTATCGCGGCTTTGTTCAGATCGTGCCGTCACAACCGGACATCTTTACAGTACCGGTTGGTCCCGGCGGCACGGCGGTGGTGTGCAACGTAACGAATACCGCTTCAGGTCCAATCTGCGTCGGACCCTTTCAAGTCACCACGGCCGACAGCACTGGTACCCAGGTGCCGACGAGACTCCAGATCCAGTTAACCGGCGTTCGCTTCGCTCTGACAACTGAAACAAAGGTTTCTTTTGTCAACGGCGCCACCACTACCGATGTCGTTCCCACTTCAGTCGGACCGAACACGAATATGTTTGGAATGGACTTTGTTAACATAACTTTGCCGGCATCGCTCGCTGGTGCAGCATCCATTAACTACAAACTGATTGTTACCGTGACCAAGAGCAGTGGCGCAATTGCCAGTCGTCCCGCTGACACCGCTCCGCAAGTCACGATCATTCCTTAGCGCCGTCGCGCGTCCCCGCCCGTACTGAACCCCGTCACGATATTACGTGCGGGGTTCTTTTTTTTTGCCATCATCAAGCTCGGGAAGTGATACTATCAGCCTCGTCAGCTCGTCCCGCCGCGACGCCTTAAGGCGCTACGGCTTTCTCAAAACTTTCCTACTCCCCGTTCATAATGCGACGTCTAAATCCGATTCTGGCTTTCATGGCGATACCGGCATTTGTTGCGTCCAGTCTGCCGTCGTCGTTTGAGCCGACCGCAGCGCCGCCCGAGCGACAGATAAAATGGCCGGCGAAAACTATTCAGATTGCGCTTTCTACTTCCCTGACCTCGCCCTCCCCAGCTATCAAACCGGAAAGCGACGTTCTAGGGGCCGTGCACCGAGCGCTGGCTAGTTGGGCACAAACAACAAACATCACGTTCATTGAGGTTCCATCAAAAGCGCAGTCGATTAGTCCAACTACAAAAGGCGATGGTGTAAATCTGATCACAGTCGCTGCGACCGGCGACAATCTGGCTCTCTTCGCCGAAGGAAATACGACTGCGCGCACTCGCGTCTTCTATGATTCTGACACTGGAGAGATCAGCGAGGCGGATATCGTTATTAACCCTTATCCCTATTCGCAAACAGGCACAGCGCTTCAATTTTCAACCGACGGCACACCGGGTACTTACGATCTGGAATCCACGCTGGCACACGAGATCGGTCATTTTCTCGGGCTCGATCACTCGCCGGTGATAGGCGCCACCATGCAGGCGACGCAAGCGCTAAACGGAGTCTATGGCTTGCCTGCGATCACTGAACGCAGTTTGAGCGAAGCGGACCAGGCAGCTGTTCGGAGTCTTTATGGCTTGAAAGAAAGAACCGGTTCGGTGGAGGGAAGAATTCTTGACAGTGTGGACGGAAATCTCAAGCCGGCAAACGCCGCGCATGTTTGGATCGAAGATCTTGAAACCGGAAGAGTCATGGCGAGTTGTCTTACTGCGATCGGCGGGAAGTTCAGCCTCAACAGCGTTCCCCCCGGCAATTACAGAGCGATGGTCGAATACCTGGAGACTAACGGCACAGACCCAGGCGCCGCTCGGAGAGCGACGGCACGCGAGCGGCCGTTCCGCAGCGTGGAAATTCGCAGCCGTTTGCGCGTGGTTGCAGACAAAGCCACGTCCTTGAATTATGTTCTGGTGCCACCGCAAAATTCGCCGCCTGTGTTGAATCCTCGTTTCATCGGACTCATTGGCGAACTCTCAACCGTGCCAGTGACGGTGGACGCGGGTAAAAAGATTACGATGTACGTAGGTGGAGAAGGAGTAGACCAGATACCGGGCACTGGTCTTGTGCTCAGTTCACCATTCATGACCATCGATCCTGCAAGTTTGACGCGCGAGCAGTTTTACAATTCCACCCCGGTTATTAGTTTTGAAGTGACCATTGCCGATAATGCCCGGCCGGGAGACTACACTCTCCGTCTGCAATCAAACTCTGGTGAGCTTGCCTATCTGGTCGGCGGCATCACAATAAATCCTGCAAACTAGAATCTTGCATTCGCGGCGTTCATGCAGTTTAAAGCTTTAGCTTGCCTCGGCGATGTTCCGTCAAGCCCGCAGCCTAAAGGCTGAACCTAAACTACTAGCCTCAAACTGCATCAGAAACTTCTTTTCTCCTCAGCCCCCGCTCCCCTTCCCATCTTGTAAGCTGTTTCTGGCTGACATACATTGACTCCGTGAAGCGCAAGTTACTCGACTACCTGATATGTCCCTCGTGCGCGGGAAACATTGTCCTGAAGGCGGTGGAACGGTCGGAAGAGGCCGAGGTCATGGAAGGGCAGCTGGCCTGTGAGTCATGCGCGGCCATGTTTCCAATTGTTCGCGGTGTCCCGCGATTCGCTGCGCCCGAAACAGTCGAACCGGATAAAGCAGCCACCGCTGAGAACTTTGGCTGGCAGTGGCAGCATTTCGTGCAGACCGACGCCCTCTACGAGAACCAATTTCTGGGTTGGCTCTCCCCGGTTACGCCCGACTTTTTTTACGGCAAGCTGGTGCTGGAAGGCGGCTGTGGCAAAGGGCGTCATACTCAACTTGCCGCCAGCTGGGGTGCGCGGGAAGTAATCGGGGTCGATTTGAGCGATGCTGTAGAAACTGCTTTTGCCGCGACGCGACGGTTGGACAACGCTCACATCGTTCAGGCAGACATTTACCACTTGCCGTTCTCGCGTTCGTTTGACTATGCGTTTTCAATTGGTGTGTTGCACCACCTGCCCGATCCGCGCGCCGGGTTTCGTTCTCTCGCTTCAAAGCTGAAGAGTGGCGGATATATCTCAGCCTGGGTCTATGGCGCCGAGAACAATGGCTGGATTACCGGCCTGATCGATCCATTGCGGGAGAAGTTTAGTTCGCGAATCAACCGGCGGGTGTTGTTGCATCTATCGAAGGCGCCCACGGCGCTGATGTATCTGGCAACGAAACTTGTGTACGGACCACTTAACCGCAACGGCGGGTCGCGCCTGGCGCGCCACCTTTTTTATAACGACTACCTTAGCGCAATTTCACATTTCGGTTGGCGCGAACAACACACCATTGTTTTTGATCACCTGGTAGCGCCGACCTCCCACTACATACGCCGCGAAGATTTTGAGGAATGGTGGCGCGACATCGAAGCCAGCGAGGTTGTGATCGGTTGGCATAACAAGAACAGCTGGCGCGGGTTTGGTAGGGTTCAAAAAGAGCTTTGAACTTGGTGCTTTGTTCTTTGGTTTTAGTTTTGAGGTTCAAGACTCAAGACCCAGGACGAATTCCGACTATTCACTATTTACCATTTTCTATTCACCATTCTTTGATGATATCCGCCCAAACAGCACGACGCGCAGTCTGGCGACCACTCTGGCAGCTCCCCGGTCGGTTGGAGCTAATCCTGTCGCTGGCTCGGCGCGACTTAGTGGCGCGTTATAAAGGTTCAGTCCTGGGGATTCTGTGGGCCATCATCACGCCGGTCGTGATGATTGCAATCTTCACTTTTATTTTTGCCGGCATTTTCAATGCTCGGTTCGGACCGCGCGGTACACCCTGGGACTATGCGCTCTACCTGTTCTGCGGCCTGTTGCCCTGGACTATGTTTCAGGAAACGCTGCAGAGTTCGTCGACTACGATTGTGAGGCATGCAAACTTAGTGAAGCGCGTAGTGTTTCCACTGGAAACACTGCCGGTAGCCCAGGCGCTGTCGGCGCTGGCTAACGAAATGTTTGGCTTGTTGGCGTTGATAGTTGCCGGTGTGATTGTGCAGCATCAATTGCACCTCACAATTCTATGGTTGCCGGTGTTGCTTATTCCGCAGCTGATTTTCACGCTCGGCGCCGCCTGGCTGGTGGCGTCTCTCGGGGTGTTTCTGCGCGACCTGGCGCAGGGGATTACGCTCGTGTTGATGGCCTGGATGTATCTGACGCCGATCATTTATCCGGAATCGATCGTGCCCGAACGCTATCGTCCCTTCATCAATGCAAATCCATTCACGTCGCTGGTGCGTAGCTATCGCCGCATCTTCCTCGAAGGTCTGCCACCAGATTGGGGGAGCCTTCTCTATTTCACCATCCTCGCAGTAATTGTTTTTGTATTCGGTTACTGGTGGTTTGCGAAGAGCCGGCGAAACTTCGCCGACGTGATTTAACCGCCCTTCGACCGAGCGCAGCAAAGAAGAATATTGACACCGCTCGCCGGCTAGTTGCGCCTGTTTCTCCGGTTTCGGGGATAAGGTACTGTCCAAAGATAAACCGTGCGATAGAGCTTGCCCCAGGGAACGCGAACCGTTTGTTCCGGCTTCCAGTCGCCCATACGAAAATCGTGAGACAAAATGCGCGAGCCGGGACGAAGTTCATTCAGCAGTTTTGGACGCAACAATATGTTCAACTTCTCCGAGAGATAGAGAGTGACGACGGTCGCTTCGCGGAGATTGATATGAAACATATCTTCGTTGCGAAAATTGACTAATTGCGAAACACCCGCCTGCCGCGCAATCTCCTGCGCTTCGGATACTAGTTTCGGATCTATCTCAATTCCTACCGCTCGAATGCCATACTCCTTCGCTGCGGCAATCGGAATGCGGCCATCGCCACTGCCGAGGTCGTAGAGGACGTCCCCTTTCTTGATGTTTGCCATGCGTAACATTTCGGCGACAGTCTCGGGAGGCGTCGGATAATAGATAACGTCAGGCTTGCGTAGTGGCCGCTTCTTTCCTCCGGCCCGCTGAGTGGATGAAGAACTGTTTTTCGCGGTGAGATCAATAGTCGTGTGCGCCTGCCGAACCGTTGAGGAGGCTGTGACGTCACCTGAAGTTACTATCAGAACTAGCCAGAGCAAGATAAACTTCGCGTCAGGATGATTTTTCATATGTCGAAACGGCAAAGCCGCGATATCTAGATTGAGTTGGTGTTTGGCTGACTCGGCTTGTCGCGTTCTTCTGCTGTCACCACCACCACCATTCCCATCAGCCACCAGAATACCAGCGCCACTTCGCCGTCGCCGAAGTTGTAGTTGACGAGTGAGCTCACGAAAAAACCCGATACCGCGCCAGTTGCCCCGAGCAGAATGCCGTAACGGTTCGAATCGCTGGAATCGCGCCAGGCCTTTTCGCCGCGCGAGGCGGTGCGCCAGAAAATCCACATGATCCAAAGCCAGAAACCCAGCGCCGGCAAGCCGCGATCAAATGCCAATTGCAGCGGCGTCGAATGCAGGTGAAGCATATCGCTTCCCGGAAAGCCCCACTCTTGCCAATGCATGTGCATCGAATCCATGCCGTGACCAAATAACGGATGGAGCATCATGCGAGACAGACCGACGCGCGCGACCTGAACGCGTAACGATGAACTTGGATCTCCGAACGATAACGCATTTTGTGCGCGCGTTTGGTAAACAACGAATGCGCCAAACCCGAGCAACAGACAAACACCGGCGAGTGTGAGCACCCGGGCTCGCGCTGCTAAAGAACGCACCACCATCACCAACACCCCGATCGCCAATGCGACCAGCACAGTGCGCATGGCGGTGAGCGCAATACCCACAGCCAGCAAAACGAAGGCGAGGGATATTAATTTGAAGCGAAGATTTAAACGATGATTCTTGTAATTTGCCAGGGCGAGGCCGAGAGCAAGTTGAGCGACAATCTGCAGAATCTCAGAATATGTTTCGTAGTGTCGCGTCCATCCTGAGGCGCGAAAACGGTGCGTCGATCGATTGCCAACGATTCCCGAAGGCGAAGGACGTTGCCTGATCTCATCAGTAATGACCAACCCGCGACGCTCGATGTGTTCACCCGTCGAGATCATGCTCACTGTGAGTTCAGTTTGCAGCGGCGATTTTTTGATCGCCTCGTCGAGGTCCTCAACGGAATAAATTCGCCGTCCATTGATCCGCCAAATCGCATCGCCCGCGCGCACATCCAGCGCCTGGAATGGGCTCTCCGGCATGACAGAATCCACCAGCACGCCTCGACCGCGGGCCACGTCGTATACGCTGTAAAGAGTCCCAACTGCTCCCGACGTGATCATAACCGCGACAAGCACGATAGCGGTTCGCCTCGTGACGATTGCCTGAGTGAGATAAAAAAGGAATACGACGCAGGTCGACTGGATCTTCGCGATACTAATTCGCGGCTCTTCGGAAAGAAACGACGAGGCCACGGTCCAAAGAAAAAATAGCCAGATGCACAGGTCAAACGGCGTGCGTCGAAATCTCGTTTTGCCGCTTGAAAGTGTGCGGAGCAGCCAGCCGGCGCCTACGATTGCTAATGAAATTTCGGCGGCTGCGATCGAATGCGGAGCGAAAGCGGCGTAGAGAACAAATCCAACCGTCGCTGCTTGTTGACCGCGTCGCGCCCACTGGTCCCGTTGGGAAGGTAAGCGCGGCGGCTGTGTTGTTTGGGACATGGAGTCAGTACCACCGCGCGGTAGCGGGTGGGTTCCGTGAATTATTTGAATCTGTCAAACATACCCACCCGCTACCGCGAGGTGGTACTGACCTCAGTTCATTCCAGCTATCGCGAGGTGGTAGTAACTTAATTCGTTGCCTGAATCGTGACAAATCAAGTGCGTTGACAGTCATATTTTACGCATGTTAGCGTAACTCTCAGCGTTTTCTCTTTAGGGACGCCGGCCAACAAGAACTACATCCGATCCTGTGTTCCACAAAGCCACGCCCACGTTTGACTCCGCTGCCATATTCGGTGATACATAATACCCTTGATGGCTTTCGAAAAAGCTAAGGTCATAAAGGCTGCTGAAAAATTCCTGTCGCAGGGAAAGATTAGCGCTGCCATTAAAGAGTATCGTCAAATCATTAAACATGATCCTGACGATCTCACCACTCTCAACATGTTGGGAGATCTTTTGGCGCGCGCCGGCGAGAAAGAAGAAGCGGCGTCTTGTTTCCTGCGCATCGCCGAGCACTATCGTGAAAAGGAATTTAGACTGAAAGCCATCGCGATGTACCGGAAGATCGAGAAGTTGAAACCTCGCGATCCGGTTATCGCAAAGGAACTCGGCGCTCTCTATTCCGCCCAGGGCCTAACCGCCGACGCACGCGCGCAGTATCTCGTGGTCGCTGACGCCTACATCCGCGCGGGCCAAACGCGGGAGAGTCTCAACGTGCTGCACACCATTGCCGATCTCGATCCTCACAACACCGAGGTCCGGCTCAAACTTGCAGAAGGTTATCTCAAGGAAGGCATGGAGGCAGAGGCTGCCAGGGCTTTTAGTGAGGCCGCACGCCGTCTGCTTGAAAGCGCCCAGTTTGAAAAGTCTCTCGAAGCGTATTCAAAGTCGCTCGAGCTGCGACCGCACGACCGGGCAGCGCTCAAGGGAATTGTTTCGGCACACGCGGCGCTCGGAACCGCTGACGAAGCAGCTGAACTGATCGAACAAGCTCTTGTTGACGCGCCAGACGATCAGCAACTCATTTCCATGCTGGCGCAAGCTTATATTGAAGCAGAAGACGCGCCTGGGGCGGAGCGCGCTACTGCCCTGCTCATGGCGCAGGACGCGTCACACTACCGCCGTAACATCGAGGTAGCGCGGCTTTATTTGAAGCTGGACCAGGAAGACGAAACCGCCCGCATTCTCGACGCCGTCATCGAGCCCATGCTGGCCGGCCGGGAAGAGAATGATCTAGAGGAACTCATCAACGAATTACTGGCGCGCAATCCGGAGCACGTGCCGGGGTTGCGTCTGCTGGCCCGGCTGCACTGGTGGCAGCGCGACATGGAGAAACTCCGTGCAGCGCTGGAACGGCTGGCTGAATCCGCTGAGGCTCTCGGTCTCGTCGAGGACGAGCGGTATGCGCTCACCCAACTCGTGCGGCTCGCCCCGGAAGAGCGGCGTTATCTTGATCGCCTGACCGATCTGGGGGGTTCTTTGGAAGAGCTGACCTCGAGTGCGAGCTTATTGGACGAGGCCGGTGCTGTTGTTCCTTCGTTTGATAGTTTCAGTCTTATGGAGACAGAAGCCGAACCTGCCCATCAGCCGAAGTCGGAGGCTTTCGATTTCGAATGGAATTCGGTTGCCGGTGACGTTTCTTCGTCAACGCTCTCTTTTGCGGATCTTAACGAACCAGAACAACCGGTTACCGGCGACTCAGTCGCAGATCCAAGCGCATTGATTTCAGCAGATCCCTTTGCCGCTGGCATTGAGTCAGTCGACGAGAATGGCCGAACAGCTGCGGAACCTTCCGGAGATGAAACCAGGTCGGTAAACGCTGACGCAATAATGCGTCAGGAACTCGAGAGCGTGGATTTTTATATTACGCAGGGTTATTACGATATCGGCTTCGATACGCTTGAACTACTGGAACGACAGTTTGGTACTCACCCTGACATCGATGCGCGCCGGAAAAAACTCGAGGCGGCCATGCCAAGCCCAGCAGCACCGAGTAGCGAAACCGTCTCAGGATCTGCGCCAACTCAAGCCGACGCAACGGTCGAGGTCTTTGGGGACATCGAGATCTCGGATTCGCCCGTTGGTCCCCTTGTTTCCGACACAGTCCCCCAGGTTGTCGCTCATGCCGGGCCTCCGGTCTCTGGTAGCGGCATTGATTCCGGACTGGCTGAGATTTTTGAAGAATTTCGCATAGAGGCGGAGGGCGAAACCGCCTCGACAAACGAAGATTACGAAACGCACTACAATATGGCCACGGCCTACAAGGAAATGGACCTCCTGGACGAGGCCATCCGCGAATTTCAGCTGGCGGCGGGATTAACTTCGGCGGCTGACAGTACCCCGCGATATTTCCAGTGTTGCAATCTGCTCGGCCACTGCTTCGTGGAAAAGGGTATGCCGCAAGCCGCTGTACTTTGGTTCAAGAAAGGACTTGAAGTTCCGGACCGCGACCCCGAAGAATTGAAGGCGCTGCAATACGAACTTGGTTCTGCTTATGAACAGATGGGCGATTTCACGCGCGCAATCGCAGCCTTCACCGAAGTGTATGGCGTCGATGTGAGTTATCGAGATATTGGTGACCGACTCTCGACGCTGCAGGGCCGCACGCGAGAAAAATAAGGAAAAGTGAATCGTGAATCGTAAATCGTAAATAGTATAGCGAATCGGGATCGCAACCACTCCGTTCTTACTATTTACTATTCACCATTTACGATTTACTGTTTTTTACACATGTCCGCAAAATTGAGCGTTATTTTTTACATCATCCTCTGCCTTGAAATTGGCATTGTGCTTACGTTGTTGCCGTGGGTTCCACAGGGCACCTTGGGCCTAAGCGATTGGGGCAACAATTATTTTCTTCTGTACGCCGCGCGGAAGACCGGCATGCAAGCGATACAAACTGTAGTCGCTTCCGGGTGGATGCGCGGAGCGGTTACCGGAGTCGGCTTGCTGAATATCGGAATTGCTTTCTGGGAAATATTTCATTTCAAGCAGACTGTTCGCGCACTCCAGGAGAGCACCGATCCACTCGACGCCAAAGAGAATGCAATTCGATCTACTACAGCTACCCGCGTTGATTTACCTCATCACGAGCGGCCAAACGACCGCTCACACAACTCCAGCAACTGAAGATTTTTTGAACATTCTTCGGCTCGTTCGTTCAGCGGTAGCGGCGCGAATCGACCTGGTGCAAATCCGTGAAAAGAATTTGAGCGCTGGTGTGTTGTACGAGCTGGCAACGGCCGCGGCGCGCATCACAGAAGGTAGCGCTACCAGACTCCTGATCAACGACAGGTCCGATGTTGCGGCCGCCTCCGGCGCAGCTGGCGTTCACCTGACTACATCTTCTTTACCGACCGCTGTGGTACGTCAGGCGTTCGGTGGCGAATTTGTGATTGGTGTTTCCGTTCACTCAATTGAAGAGGCCACTGTTGCGCGTAGCAGCGGCGCAAACTTTGCGGTCTTCGGTCCTGTCTTCGATACTGCCTCCAAACGAGGATACGGTCCTGCGCTGGGAGTGCCGGCGCTTGCGCGCGTCACTTCAGAGCTGGCGCCGTTTCCTATTCTTGCAATTGGCGGGGTGGGCCTTGTCAACGTTGGAGATTGTGTTGCAGCCGGAGCTCGAGGGGTGGCGGCGATTACAATGCTGCAACAACCAGACACGCTGGCGGATGTCGCCGAAGAAATACGTCGACGGTCCCATGAGGTCAGTACCAACTCGCGGTAGTGTGAGTCACGATCGTATGCGTTTGTTTGGAGTGCGCTGACCTGTCAGCGCTTTGGCCGGTTGCGACCTGTCGCAACCTGTTTAAATTGACTCCACCTTGCCGTGCGGCGTCAAGCCGCCGCT
>DASZDU010000120.1:0-10325 GCA_035941655.1 Pyrinomonadaceae bacterium
TCGGAGGGCGAGGCGGTGGTGGTTGATCCGCAACGCGATGTCGACCAGTACCTGGAGGAGGCGGCGGCGCAGCGACTGAAAATCAAGTACATCATTGAGACGCACCTGCATGCGGATTTTGTTAGTGGTCACCGAGAATTAGCGGCCCGCACCGGAGCGGAGATTGTGTTTGGCGCGCAGGCCGGCGCGGAGTTTCCCCATCGTGCCGTGCGCGAGGGCGACGAGATCAAGATCGGCAAAGTTGTGCTGCGCATTATCGATACTCCGGGGCATACGCCCGAAAGCATTTCCGTACTCGTCATCGATACTGAAGTTTCAAACGAACCTCAGAAGATCCTCACGGGTGACACGCTCTTCGTCGGTGACGTGGGCCGGCCCGATCTAGCGGGTGGCAAAGGCTACACGCCCCCGATGATGGCCGCGATGATGTATGACACGTTGCACGACAAATTATTGAAGCTGGCCAACGAGGTCGAAGTGTTTCCGGCGCACGGCGCTGGATCGATGTGCGGGCGCAATATGTCGGCGGAAACTTCTTCAACAATTGGCGAGCAGCGGAAGTCGAACTACGCGCTCCAGCCAATGTCCAAAGATGAGTTCGTGCGGATGATGACTATCGACCTGCCGGAAGCGCCGGCATACTTTCCACGCGATGCAGAAATAAATCGCACCGGCGCGCCCAGCCTTGCGGAACTTTCACCCCCGGCAGCGCTCACACCCGAAGCGGTCAAGAAACTTGTAGCCGAAGGCTCCCTAATACTTGATGTGCGCAGTGCGGCAGAGTTTGGTGCTGGACACGTGCCGGGTTCAATCAACATCGGACTGGCCGGACAGTTTGCGATTTGGGCGGGAACCCTGATCGCAATCGGAACTCCGATGGTGATTGTTTCTGATTCAGAAGACAAAGCCTGGGAGGCAGTAACGCGGCTCGCAAGAGTGGGTCATGAAACCGTTGCAGGGTATCTCGCCGGCGGTCTTGCTGCGTGGAGTGATGCAGGATTTGAAGTCGCTAGCATACCGCAAATCACGGTGAGTGACCTAAATGAGAAGATGATAGCTGAAAACGGATTGCAGGTTATTGATGTACGTCGTCCACCCGAATACGACAGCGGACACGTGCCGCAGGCGATCACCGCGCCGCTGCAGAGTCTGCAAAAAACATTCGCAACCCTACCGGTCGACCCCGCCAGGCCGACGGCAGTGATCTGTGCCGGCGGTTATCGTTCGAGCGCCGCCACCAGCATCCTCCAGCAACACGGCTTTGCCAATCTCTTCAATGTTACCGGCGGCACCAGCGCCTGGATCGCCGGTGGCCATAGAACAGTGAAGAGTGAAAAGTGAAAAGTAAGAAAAGGGATTAGATCGATCAATCGCTCTACCCACTCTTACTTTTCACCCTTCACTTTTCACGGCCTTTGCCTATTCGCGATTCACGCTTTACGATTTACCCACCGTGGATCCATTTACATTCAAACTTCTAATCAGCATTGGGATCGTTGTGGTCGCCACCCTGCATGGATTTGGCGCGGCGTGGCTGGCAATCTGGATGTTGTTTCATCCGTATCAGCCGGTGAAGCTTTTCGGCATAACTGTGTGGCCGCAGGGCATGATTCCGCGACACCGCGAAAAGCTCGCGCAATCGATCGGCAACGCGGTTGGCAACGAGCTTGTCTCGCAGGAGACGGTGTTCGACGCATTGTTCGAGACCAGTTTCTTTCAAAGCAAGGTCGAAGCTTTCGTCGCCAGTTACACCAACGAATTGCTGGCAAAAGTTTACCCATCCTTCATTGACGCCTTGCCCACTCAGGCTCGCGCGCCGATTCTCGACACGATCTCGGCGCTGCAATATCGTTTGGCGGAATACATCGCTGAGATGCTGAAAAGCGAAGAAACCCGGATGGCGATTGCTACCTTCGTGGATCGTCAGGTCGACGAATTGCTGGCACGGCGCGTGGGCGAGACACTGAGTGAGGACGCGTTCAATCAGATCGTCCACTTTGTGCAAACGCGTTTCCAATATCTGGCAAATGCCGAAGGGCTGGAACAGAAAATCACCGGCTTCGTTTCCGGCCGCATCGACGATCTCGCCCGCAGCAACGCCACCCTTGCCGAGACCTTCACGCCGGAGACAGTTGCTTTCATCAAGGAACGCATTGACAGCCAGGTTCCGCCTATCGTTCATCACCTGGCCGACATTGCCACCAGCCAGAACACGCGTAAGCAAATCGGCGCGCTCATCAAACGCGAAGTGGACGATTACTACGAACAGCTTTCGCTCATCAAGAAGATCTTTATCTCGCGCGAGCGCATCCACCGCGAAGTTGATGAGCTGGTGAACAAAACACTACCGAAACGTATTGAAGACTATCTGCGTGGGCCGGCGTTTGAGCAGGAAGCGGAAGCGTTTCTGAATGCAACTATCGACAACGTGCTGGCGCGTCCATTGAATGTGCTGGTGGGCCAGATTGAGTCCGAAAAGTTCGACTCCATCAAACGTGAGATCGCGAATCGCATTATCGAACTGATCAAAAGCGAAGAGTTGTCGACCTCAGTCGCCACTTACGTTGAGGAAGCAATTGAACGATACCGGCCGCAAACACTTGGCGCCGCATTGCAACATGTCGATCCTGACTTAGTGCAAACGGCGCGGCAGTTTCTTACCAGAAGCCTGACTGGACTCCTATCACGCGACGATACTGCGCGGACAATTAATGCCATTCTGAGTTCACAAATTGAGCGGCTGTTAGTGGCTCCGATTGGACGCCTGGGTGATCACGTGTCGAGAAGTTCAATGGAGCGCGCCAGCAGGGCTCTGGTCGAACGGATTACGTTGGCAGCACGCGAACGCCTGCCGACTGCGATCGCCGAGTTTGATGTCGGCGGACTGGTGCGCAGGAAGGTGTCGGATTATCCGAATGAAAAACTCGAAGAGCTCGTGTTGTCGGTTGCCAAACATCACTTGAAGACTATCGAACTCTTTGGCGCGATAATCGGGTTCTTCATTGGCGTGGGGCAGGCGATTTACTTTTGGCTGACTTACTACCCAGGTCAATAGGATCGGAAAGGGTAAAGGGGAATGGGTAAAGGAAAAGACGAATACATTTTCCATTTTCCATTTCCCATTTCTCATTTTCCATTTGTCATCGGACGACGAGTTTCCAGCACAATGTTCAGATAGGGCACTTGTGTCCCGGCCGCGGGAGGCGGACTTGCGCCCGGGCCGCGGGAGGTGGACACGTCTGCTTTCTGAACAAGGGCTTTTGTTGCTGATGATGAAAAATGGAAAATGAGAAATGGAAAATGGAAAATGTATTTGGTCTTTTCCTTTCCCCTTTCCCCTTTCCCCCCTCCCCTTTACCCCTTACCTATTCCCCTTCTGTATCGATGCTGCCAGGTACCAAACATTTCCCCAGTTATCCTTCACCCAGGCGGTGCGACCATAGCCCTGGTCAATGGGCACCTGAAGTGAAGTGGCGCCGGCATCGAGCGCTCTTTGATAGCTCTCTTCCAGATTGGCGACGTTGAGGAAAAGGGCGGGCGGCATCGGCTGCGCAAGATCGCCGTGAGCCTCGCCCATTTCGATCATCGAATTACCAATCCTCACCACCGCGTGGTGCACCATGCCCTCAGGTGACTGCTCCCGAGAAATTTCTTCAGCAGCAAAAGCCTCTTTCATGAAATCTATCAATGCCGGTGCTCCGACCGGGTGCAGGAATGGCGTGACCGATCGCATCCCTTCAGGAATGTGAGTGCCTGGGCCTCCGAGCTTGTGCGTGGCAATCCACCAGACGTTTCCTGTCGTGTCCTTCACACCAGCTTCCCGATCACCATAGAACTGATCTACCGGCGCTTCCAGCGAGGTGGCGCCCGCGTCAAGCGAGCGTTGGTAAGCCGCGTCTGCGTCAGGCAAATAGACGTGAAGCGCCGTCGGTATTTCTTCGACCGTGTCCATGCCGCCAATCATCAGTTTGGAATCGCCGATGATCACTTCGGCGTGCAGACCGCCGGCTGATCCCGTGGTGCGAAAGACTTCCACAGCGCCAAACACGTCCTTTACAAAAGCGATTAACTGCTCTGGTCGCTTGACCGTTAAGTAAGGCGTGATGGTTTGGTAATCAGATTCGGGTTTCTTAGTTTGCTGGGTTTTAGTTCCGGTTTTAGTCATGTGTGCACTCCTTATCAATGCTTCTTTTAGATTTAGTTTGAAATTCTCGCGGGGCAATAGACGCAGCTCACTCGCAAGTGAAACGAGCGCCGCCAAGTCTGGCGGGCTGTCAGACGATGTTGCCCTTCCCCCGCTCGCGGCGTGCTCGATGAGCGCGTCGATGGCTTCGTCCAGCTGTTCGATGAATAACTCTTCAGACATTTTGTTAACTCAAACGCGCTCGCAGCGTTTGCAGCGCGCGAAACTGCAACTGTTTTATTGCTCCTTCGCTTCTGCTCAACTGTTGAGCAATCTCGCGAATCGTTTTCTCTTCAGCAAAACGTAAACGGATCACATGACGCTGGTCCCAGGGAAGTTGATCCACGAGACGGTAAACGCGGGCGACAGTTTCGATTTGCTCGAGATCGACCTCGAGCCCGGCTTTGATCGTCGAACCCTCTGACGAATTCAGTGGCTGAAGGGAAGACTCGCGCACCGCTTCACGACCTAGCCGGTTGGCGCGATCGGCGATTGCATTGGCAGCGATCCGAAACAACCAGGCGGCGAAGGGCGCGCCGCGCCACTTGAATTTTCCGAGGTTCGCGAGCGCCTGCTGAAAAACGTGCGAGGTCAACTCCTCCGTGGCCGAACGTTCCCTCACTCTTCGCGCGACGTAGGCATAAACACGTTCAAAGTGAATCTCGTACAACTCGGCAAAACGGCTCGAGTCCTGCTGTGCCGCTTCAATCAATGCTCGTTCGTCGTGCTGGTTTTCTGGACCCTTCAACCTGTTTCCTCGCTATACGCTCGGAAGTTACCGGCACATATCTCCGGCATATATTCTCCCTACCTATTAAAACTGTTGACGTTGAAAAAGGTTACGGCAGAAAGGCGGAAAGCAGAAGGCGGTGAAACAGAAAAAGCACCGGAGCGGCAACGGGTCAGTCAAGCAAGATTTCTTGCGTCGCGTAGCGACGGGGTGAGTTTAGCCCAGCCTTTCAAGGCTGGGACAGTTGTGAGATATCGATCTCGTCGCGTTAGCGACGATTGAGTCTTCTCGCAATGGAGTTCAAATGGCTGGGGATGATTCATACCGTCGCTAGCGCGACAGCGTAATGTATCTTGTGATCGATCCCAGCCTTGAAAGGCTGGGCTAAACTCAGATCGTCGCTACGCGACTCCGAACATCAGTTTCCCGGCGTGATGAGTTCAGCGGATGCTGCCTTGGGATCGTATGGCGTAGCGAGAAACTTTTTAGCTACTGCCAAAGCGTTGTCGTAGTTAATACCGGACTGCACTGCTTTGTTGTATTCCGCGACCGCACGATTGCGTTCACCCTTAGCGTCGTAGGCGTTGCCTTTTTTGATGTGTGCCCAAACCTCGATCCACGATGGTTTCAGGGTGCCGTTGAGCGAGGCATCGAGATTATCGAGCGCGGGCTGCCAGTTACGCTGCTCGAGGTAAAGCAGGCCGAGATTGTAGTAGACCCATGAGTTTGAGCGATCGAGTTTCAAAGCAGCCTCAAACTGCTGTTGCGCTTCGGCGTAGAGACCTTCTTTCATTTGCTCGATCCCACGGCGCGCAATTATCGAGACGCGCAGATCGTCAGACATGCGCAGAATTCGATAGTTGGGATCGACTACAACTTCAATCGGCTGGCCATTGGATTCGAAATCAAAGTCTTCGCTCTTGCCTTCTATACGGATCGTGGCGGTCTGGTTATCCCCTTCACTGCGCAACATCAATTGCACCGGCAAGCGCAAAGTGTCGAGCGATTGTTTCACCGTGCCACGCGTGCGGAACTTGCCCGAGCGAGTGCGAATGATTTGATAGTCTATCGAAAACTCCGGCACGCCTGTTCCCTCAATCCATTGCGCAAAGAAGTAACGCAGGTTTTCGACCGCGACCTTCGAAGCCAGCTTTTCGAAATCATCGATCGATGCATTCTTGCCGCGATACTCTTCGAGATAGTTGTGCAGCAGAAGATCGAATTTATCCTTGCCCATCGATTCGCGCAGCATGCGAAAGACCATTGCGCCTTTGTGAAAAACTATCGACTGATACGCCGCCGACTGATCGTCGAGAGCGCTGGGCGCCCGCGCAATCGATGCGGTTTGTTCAAACGTTAGCGCGCGTTCCTGTTGCTCCCGTTGTGCCGCCTCGAGCGCGCCGCCACTCAAGTTTGACTCGCGAAATGCAAAGGCACTCCACTCGGCCAAACCTTGTGAGAGCCAGGCATCGTCAAACGACTTCAAGCCGACGGTTTGGCCCCACCATTGGTAAGCCACTTCACGCGCCAGTTTTTCATCGGGCATCGGACGAGACGAGTCGAACAGTCGGGAGGCCAGGAACATGATGCCAGGACCCGAATATGTATCGAGGCTTTCGTCGTCAAGCTGCGCCACCACCAGACGGTTACCGAAGAGCGGAGCGCCATACTGTTTCGAATAAAATTCCAGTACCTGGCCCATCATCTCCGCATAATTGTTTATGCGGCCTTCGCTGCCGGGTTTTGCGTAAAACTGAATTTCATACCTTCCAAAACGCAGGTTGCGATTGATGTATTGTCCGGCCGCGAAGTTTCCCACCAGCACTGGTTGACGATGAACGAAATGAAAACGCGTGGAGCCGTCCTTCGGAGAAGGCTGCGGCGTTACCGGATCGTCGCTGGTGCCGGCGACTTGTAAACCGGTGGGAACGATCAACGTAATGTCGGAGGTGGCGCGGTCTGCGGCGTAGTCATGAAACGGAAACCAGCGCGAAGCATACATTAGATAAGAACCTTCCGGCCCGACATAAGCCAGTCGCTTCGTTGCCAGAGGTCCACCCTCAGGCGAAAGCAACGCTCCGCTCCAGCGGAACCGGAGAGTTATCGGTTGATTGGCAGGCACAACCTGCCCAAGATCAACCCTGACACTTGGCCCAACGGAACCGACGCCTACAGCGTCCTGCACAAAACCGGTTAGGACGCGGCCGTTGAGATCAATACTTTCAACACGCAGGGAGCCGTTAAGTTCAAATACCAGAGAACGTGTCGCATCCAGCGGAATGACAGTAACGTCGGCCCCGGCTCGCAACATGTGCTGGTCCGGAATCAACTGAGCCTCAATGCGATAATTTGTCACGTCGAAGCGCGTTGCGGCTTGTTGAGCAGCGGGCTGTTGGGCGACCGCGGAAATCCCGATCAGCAGCAGCGTCAGGAGCGACAGCCAGGTATGTCTCAGCCACAACGATTGAACGGCACCATGCCCGCGGTGGGCATTGAGGGGACTTTCGGAAAACATTTGGGGATAGTTCGGCTTCGATATCGTCATTTTGTCTCTGCTTTGGTTGATGTTTGTCTCTGGAGTATACAACCGTAAATGTTCTACAGATACCTGGATGCGTCGGTTTTAAGCCCGATATAAGCGCCTGGCCCGTCGGGGCTGAGGTTTGCCTTGTCTACGAAATTACAGCTTCCAGTGTCGGGATTTTGGATGGTCAGGACATGCACGCGGTTGGCTGAGCACTTCGGAGGAATTTTGCCCGGCACGGGAAACTGACTTGACCATTTCGACGCCGGGCAGCCACCACTCCCTTTCTGGAAAAAACGTTTTTCGATTGCTATCATGAACCGCAGGATCCCCAAAAAGTACCACTCCCGCTCTCAGTTGGGACAGACTAACCAGCTATAACTGAAACTGAAACAAAATTAAGCCGGACGCGTTAAGACTCTCTGGCTTGCATAGGATTTTTCGTCCAGCCAGTGGGCTTTAACTGCGTCCGAACTCCAATTGGAATACAAGGTCATTGAATATCCGAGGATTAGAATGAAAAAAATCTCTCTTAGCCTTTTGGCACTACTTCTGTGCGTGCAATTCGCTGTGGCGCAAAAAGTTCCGGTGCAGGAAATCGTCCTGGACAACGGAATGCGCCTGTTGCTGGTACCACGCAAAGGCGATCCTAACGTAGCCGCCGGCTGGGTGGCTCGCGTCGGTTCGGTTAATGAACGCCCGGGCATCACCGGCCTCTCGCATCTGTTCGAGCACATGATGTTCAAGGGGACGCACGCCATCGGAACGAAAGACATCGACGCGAACCTAAAACTCATAAAGGAAATGGACGATGTGCGGGCCGAGCTGCGGAAGGAGCAGCAAGTGCTCATTGTGAAAGCGCGGCTAGGGGAGATTCCCGACGTAAAGGATCCGAAATATCGCTCGGAGCGTCACAAGGAACTGCTCGCGAAGTTTGACGAGTTAACGAAACGCGAAAAGGACTTGATGGTCAAAGACGAGTTCGATCGAATTTACACGACGGCAGGCGGCTCCGGCATGAACGCCGGCACTAGCAACGATTTCACTGTCTATTTCATTAACGTTCCGGCTAATAAGCTCGAACTATGGTTTTGGATGGAATCAGATCGCCTGCGCAATCCTGTCTTCCGTGAGTTTTATTCCGAACGCGACGTAGTGCACGAAGAACGTCGCATGCGTACCGACAGCACGCCCACCGGAAAGTTCGATGAACAGTATGAATCGATGTTCTGGCAGTCGTCACCATATGGTTGGCCGGTCGTCGGTTGGCCCAGCGATCTCGAAGGGATTACGCGCGAAGAGGCGCTCGATTATTTTGCCGTCAACTATGCACCTAATAATTTGACGGCTTGCCTCGTGGGCGATATCGATCCGGCGCGCGCGAAGGAGCTCGCGCAAAAATATTTCGGCCGACTGCCGCGCGGACCGCGACCGCCAGAACCAGTGCGCACCGCCGAGATGCCCCAACTCGCCGAGAAGCGCATGGTCGCGTGGGCTGAAACGGTTCCCCAGGTGCGGGTTCGCTATCACACGGTGGCCGAAGGACACAAAGATGATTTCGTTTTGGACATTTTGGGCAGCTTGTTAAGCGGCCGCACGGGCAGGCTCTATAAATCTCTCGTGCTGCAACAGGGAATCGCGAACAGCGCCGGCGCCGGCCAGGACTCAAGGAAGTATGAAGGGCTGTTCGAGATCAATGGAGTAGCCAAACCCGGCAAGACGCCGGAGGAAGTGGAACAGGCACTTTACAAAGAGATCGAACGGCTCCAGAAAGAGCTGGTTGGGGTGAACGAGCTGCAAAAAGTGAAGAACCAATATGCGGCCAATAACTTTCGCGGTATTCAGTCAAACTTTGGCTTGATGGTCCAACTGCTGCTGCGCGATAACAACCGCGGCTGGGAAACAATCAACACCGATCCGGCGAAACACCAGGCAGTAACTCCCGAAGACATCCGTCGCGTTGCCAACACCTATTTCAAACCGGAGAATCGCACTATCGGCATCTACTACACGAAGAAAGCTGATGGCGCCGCGGAAGATCCTGCACTCGCCGGTTTGAGTGATCAGGAGAAGGCGCAAATTGGCCAGATGAAAGCAATGCTCGCGCAGGCGAAATTCGAGCAACTCAAAATGATGCTTTCTCAGTTGGAACAACAAGCAGGCTCCGCTCCGGCGGAGAAACAGAATTTCATCAAGGTGGTCAGGAAGATGCTGGAAGATCGCCTCAAGCAGCTCGAGGGAGGTAATAAGAAATAATGAAAACACGGATTAGGAAGGGCGGTCCTTTGGCCATTGTAGCCTTGCTTATATCGTTCGCGGCGGCGGGCGTAGTGACGCAGGCACAAGATATTCCCTCGCACCCTCGCGACTTGAAGTACACCACGTTGACTTTCACGCCACCGAAGCGAGAGCCCTACCGGCAGGTACTCGCAAACGGCGTGGTGGTCTACCTGGTCGAAGATCACGATCTGCCGCTCATTAATATTTCTACGCTGGTGCGCACGGGAGCTTATCTCGACCCTCCAGGCAAAGAGGGTCTGGCAGCCCTTACCGGAGCGCAAATGCGCCTGGGAGGAACCGCTTCGAAGTCTGCCGAAGAGTTTGACGAAGCGGCGGCGTTTCTGGCGGCCAACATTTCCAACAGCATCGGAGCACTGCAGGGCAACGCCAGTATTAACCTGCTGGCTAAAGACATCGATCAGGGATTGGCGCTCTACTTCGATATGCTTAGGAATCCACGCTTCCAAGAGGACCGCATCAAACTGGCCAAGAGCCAGTTGTTACAAAACATGGAGCGGCGCAACGACAGCACTGAGGATATTGAGGATCGCGAGTGGGCCCGATTGGTGTATGGCGCCAACCATTTTTCCGCCAGGCTCTCAACCAAG
>DASZDU010000121.1:0-3052 GCA_035941655.1 Pyrinomonadaceae bacterium
TATAACCTCCGCAAATTTTGAGAGGCTCTTCAAACTTGAGCTTAACGAATTAGCGGGGGCAAGCCCGCCTTCCTGACCCAGAGCTGACTGCATGCCCCCGCCTAGCGACAACTTTCACATGGTGACAATTTGGTGTTATCCTCAGATGACCCGAACACTAGTAAATTGAACATCTCCAAAAACATTTAGACCCCAATGGCCCAGCAGAACTCGTTTGATATCGTATCCGAGGTTGATCGCGCTGAAATAACGAACGCGATCAACCAAACAGTCAAAGAAGTCCGGCAGAGGTTCGATTTCAAAGGCAGCAAAGCAAACGTCGCGCTCGAAGCAAATGAACTGATTCTGACGGCTGAAGACGAAACCAAGCTACGCAACATGAACGACATCCTGCAGCAGAAGCTTGTGCGTCGCGGTGTGCCCTTGAAGGCGCTCAGTTATGGCACTGTCGATCCCGCCGCTGGTGGGACGGTCCGGCAAAAGGTTGATATTCAGCAGGGTATTCCGCAGGAGAAGGCCAAAGAGGTGGTGCGGTTTATCAAGGATTCGAAAGCGAAGGTGCAGGCGGCAATTCAGGGCGATGTGGTGCGTGTGTCGGGAAAGGATCGCGATACGTTGCAGGGGGTGATCCAGAGTCTTAAGGGTAAGGACTTCGGCATCAATATGCAGTTTTCCAACTACCGTACGAACTGATTGGTAATGACTTTTGGTGTCGCATTTTATTTACACTAATTTTACCCCACGCGTTCGCTGTCAAACAAAATGCAAGTAACAGAATCCAGCGTCGTCATCGAAGATGTGAAGGCGACGGCGAAGCGCATCTTCAGTCAGGTGGCTGCGGAGCTCGCTCAGGTCGAACTCGAGTTTGAACGACAAGCGCGATCAAACGTTCAGGTCATTGCGTACCTGGCCGACTACCTCCGCGAGTCGGGAGGCAAACGGGTTCGGCCGGCATTAACCATTCTTTCAAACTACGCCGTCGGCGGCGACGGCTCCCGTTACAATTCCATTCGCATGGCCACAGTGATGGAATTTCTCCACACCGCCACTCTGGTCCACGACGACATTATCGACAGCGCTGACACTCGCAGAAATCGGCCCACGGTTAATGCTCTTTACGGAAACGAAACCGCCGTCCTAATGGGGGACTGGCTCTACATGTCGGCTTTCGAAACCAGTCTCGCCGAACGTTCGCTGCCGATTCTGGATATTCTCACCAGCGTGACGCGAAAAATGACCGAAGGCGAACTACTGCAGTTGACGACGCTTGGACACAGCGATATTACCGAGCCGCATTACCTCGATATCATCCAGCGTAAGACGGCATTTCTGTTCAGCGCCTGTTGTGAAGTTGGCGCGATACTCGGCGGCGCAAATGAGTCGGAGCAGAATGCGCTGAGAGACTTCGGCTTGAACCTCGGAATGGCATTTCAGTTAACCGACGATCTGCTCGACTTCACTTCAACAGACGACACGCTGGGAAAGGGAGCAGGCGTTGATTTGTTGGGCGGCAAAGTAACGCTTCCCTTGATTTACTTGATGGCGAGTGAGCCGTCAGCGCGTGATATGGTTCAGACGGTGATGACTTCAGGCAGCTATGCAAACGTTCCTCGGCGTCAGCTTCACGACGCAGTTGAACGCGTCGGCGCGCTCGATCGGTCGCGCCTTCGCGCGGACGAATTTGCGAGGGCAGCGCAATCCACGCTCGATGCCTTACCGCACACCGAGTTTCGCAATTCTCTGGCCGCAATACCGAACTACGTCATAGACCGCGATCGCTAGCTGAGTTTCGATTTGCTCTGTGCAGCCTCGGTGTTCTCTGTGTCTCTGAGGTGCACATAGTTTGAAAACACTACAGAGGCACAGAGGAAACTGAGATTGAATTCAAGTGTTGTGAAAAAGCCCGAATGCCTTTAACATTGGCCCAATGACTGACCGGCCCAACGAAAACCTTCTGTCGCGACTTGAGCAGAGCCTGCGGCAATCCCGGGCGGCGCGGATGCACCTGGCTGCGCGGCTGAGGGAGCTGGAGGTCGAAGCCGATGCCGTTCGCGCGGAACTCGCCGAGATGGACACACTCGCCAGTCAATCGGAAGCGGCTATTTATCGTTTGCTGACTTCGGTGCTCTCGTCAGGCAATCTTTCGAGTAGCAGTTTTTCAGGTGGCCTACCCTCAGACGCAGAACTGGAAGCCGCGATGCGCCCCACCTCCGCGCAACCGCGAACGCAATTCGCCGTCGACGCCAGGCGACAAGAGATTCCCACACTTCGGCCCAACACCGAGCCGATGAGCGACCGCTTCATGGACCGGACTATTCCTCAGGCCGTTACTCTGTTGTTGCGGGAAGAGGGTGGATCACTTCACGTGAATGAGATTTACAACCGGTTACTCGAAGGCGGCTTCAAGTTTACCGGCCAGAATCCAACGATCAGCATTGCGGTTTCTTTGAACCGTAACACGCGCTTCCGCAAAACCGCCCCTGGAACGTTTGACCTCATGATCCGCGACGCTTCCAGAGCGTCCTGACGACAAACCAGGTGCCTAAAACACCGTTCTAAGACATTTTCCATATCTCATTTTCCATTTTTCATTTGCCATCGGTACAAACAGAATTCGTTTAGAAAGCGGACTTGTGAGTCTCGCGGGGCCGAGGCAGGGCACAAGTGCCCGCGCTAAACAACGTCGGCGAACTCCTGATCGATGGCTAATGAAAAATGGTAAATGGCAAATGGTAAATGGTAAATCCGCGGTCGCTCTCTTTGTCGCGTGCCGCCACGACGAATAGAATAACTGACTATGCGCGCATTGATTCTGTCGGCAGGCTACGGCACGCGTCTCTGGCCTCTAACCGAAGATCGTACCAAGCCTGCCATTCCCATATTGGGTAAGCCGCTAGTTGGTTATGTGGCTGAATATCTGGCTCGTTACGGTTGTGACGAAATCGTTGTCAACCTTCATCATCGGCCAGAGTCGGTGATGCGCGCCCTGGGCGACGGCAAGGAATTTGGAGTGCACCTTCAATATGTCGAAGAGCCTACTATCCTGGGAACA
>DASZDU010000122.1:0-5525 GCA_035941655.1 Pyrinomonadaceae bacterium
ATCATTTGATGTGACTGTGCGCAGCCAGGACTACGCCGTCACTTTGATCGACTTAAAGCGTTTGCGTAGCGGACAGATGTCTGCCGCACATCACGCCGGCGCCGCGGAAATCGTTTCGCCGATGCCGGGCAAAATCGTCCGCGTACTCGTAGAAGCGGGGGCAAAGGTCGCAGCGGGGAGTGGCGTTATCGTCGTCGAAGCCATGAAGATGCAAAACGAAATGAAAGCACCTAAAGCGGGGGTTGTTATTTCAATCAACGCCAACGAAGGCGCAACCGTTAACGCCGGCGACGTGCTGGCGGTCATAGAATAAGGATGAAGGATGAACGAAGGGATGAGGGATGAAGGATGAAGGATGAAAAAGAGGCCAGCACCGTTACAGAAGACCCGAAGTCGATAGAGGAAAATCCCGATGCTGTGAGTGAAGCCTTTCCTTCATCCTTCATCCCTCATCCTTCATCCTTTCGTATCCTCCTCTGGGACATCGACGGTACGCTGATACATTCCCGGCGCCGCGGCGCCTTCAAGGATTACACCATCCCGATGCTGGAAGAAGTGTTTGGCACTGCGGGGCGCTTGCCGGAAATGATCGTTTCCGGCATGACTGACTTGCAAATCGTTGCCGAAGCGCTAAAGGATGAGGGCTTTACGCATGCAGACATCTTCGCGCGCGTCGGTCATCTGCGCGAGAGTTACATGGAAGCAATGCGCAAAGCCACCGGCAACGGCGATCAATTTTTTGAACTCCTGCCCGGTGTCCGCGAAACGCTCGAAGCTATCGCCGCTGATCCGCGTTATCGTTCAGCACTCGTGACCGGCAACATCGAGCCGGCGGCTTACTTAAAGATGGAGCTGGTAGGTCTCTCGCAATTCTTCGACTTGCCCGGCGCGTTTGGCGACGAGTCTCACGATCGCCGCGATCTTCCCGCACTCGCCGCCGGACGTATTCGCAAACACCTACAGCTCGATCTCGCGCCCGAACAATTCATCGTTATCGGCGACACACCTAACGACATCGAGTGTGCGAAACACTTCGGCGCTCGCTCGCTGGCAATAGGAACGGGTCGGTTGTATAGTGCGCAAGATCTCCTCGATTGTAGTCCGGATGCGCTGCTGCCAGACTTTTCGAATCTTGACCTGGTAATGCAAACACTTGCCAGGTGGTGAGCAGTGTATGGCGGGCATCATCTCCGTGCGTTTGTTCCCTGGACGTAAATGTCCCCAATAGCGTCAGCCATACGACCACGCATTCCCGCTGCCTTTTGTCTACAGGAGGTTCTATGAAAAAGCTTGCGCGCATTTTGACGCTCGCGTTGTTGGTAAACTTCACCTTTCTCGCTCAACCACTTGTTTTCGCACAAAATCGAAAACCGGTAAACAGGGCCGCGAACGCCGGGCAATATGCTAAACAAATTCAAGCCTTCGAAGAATTTGCTCGGAAACAGATGGCCCTGGACAAGACCGTAGGTTTGACGATTGGGTTTATGAAGGACGACTTCGTGTGGGTTAACGGCTATGGCTACGCCGATCTTGAGAACAAGAGTCCCGCAAAACCTGAGTCGGCTTATCGACTGGCTTCAGTAACTAAACCCATGACGGCGCTCGCTGTTTTGCAGTTAGTTGAAAAGGGAAAAATCAATTTGGACGCTGAAGTGCAAACCTACGTCCCTTATTTTCCCAGGAAGCAATGGCCTGTCACCGTGCGCCAGTTGCTTGGTCACCTCGGTGGCATAAGTCATTACAAGAATCCCGAAAATGAACTGCATATCAAAACGCCCAAGTCGACGCGCGAGGCAATAGCCATCTTCGAAAACTTCGATCTCGTGGCGGAGCCGGGCACGCGCTACAGTTATTCGAGCTACGGATACAATCTGCTGGGAGCTATCGTCGAAGCTGCCAGTGGAATGCCTTACGGCGAGTACATGCGTCAAAACATTTGGCAGCCGCTCGGTATGAGCGATACACGCATGGATGATCCTCTCGATGTCATTCCTAATCGCGTGCGTGGTTATCAGCTTATCAACGGCAAAGTTAAGAACTCCGAGTTTATAGATATCAGTAGCCGCTTTGCCGCCGGCGGTACGCGGTCAACGATCCCCGATTTGCTCAAGTTTGCCAAAGCAATCATGGACGGAAAACTCGTCACTGCCGAGAGCATGAATGTGATGACTAACTCCATGAGCACACGAGCGGGTCGACTGACTAACTACGCCGCGGGCTGGGAGACGACCCCATACAACGGCCGCTATATGCTGGTTCATTCCGGCGGTCAACAGGAGACGCGCACGCTCCTTTACATACTGCCAACCCGCAGGATGGCCATCGCCGTTGGCGTCAACTTTGAGGGATCAAATCCTGGCGTTTATGTCGATCGGCTTTTCCAGTTGCTTACCGGCTCGCCGCTCTATATGAACGTTTATTCCTCAGATAAACTCAAGGCAGCAGCTTGGGAAGCGATCAAAGCGACCTTCGATTACGGCCTTTCAAACTTCGAACATACGCAAAGATCTCTGGCCGCGAACGAGAACGAACTCGCGGAAGCGTTTGCCTTTTCCAACGCTCTCTTGAATCCAGAAACCCTGAAGACAGACTCCCCGGACACCCTGACGAAAATACGGCAGGGCGCACATCCAGTCACAAAACAGGCTTTCACAAAAGTTGGCTCTTTCATGGCGCAGAAGCTCAGAGAAAAGAATGGCGCGGCAAGTCTTGATGCCTACGCGACGCAGGGTGGTCTCGCATTTTTTCAGGACTACATCACACTGAGCAAAGCCGACGCGACCATTCCTAAGGAGCTGCGCTTCAACGACGGCCTGGCGGCACTGGTCGAGGAAATGGCTCGCGATTGGAACAAGTCAAATACAGATTACGTCCGCAAGTTGTGGTTGATGCCCGACGCCGATCTCGACGCGGTTGCCAAAGCCTTGAGACAAAGTTTCGCAGGCGCCACCGTCTATCCAAGTCTGGTGGATGACTTCTTTAGTCTGACGCGGCAATTTGTATTGGAGGGGAATCGGGTAAAGGCGCTGAAGACGAGTCAACTGGCCGTCGAGTTTTATCCCGAGGCGCCCGCCGCGAATTTCCTCGAAGGAATTGCCTGGATCGTCAACGACGACAAAGCTCGCGGTCTGGTGTCTCTCAAAAAGGCGGCGATGCTCAATCCGGCTCCGAACGCGGCCGCGAGTCCGGGTGGCTTGAATAACATCGCGTACCAACTTGCCGGAGTGGGCATGGTCGACGATGCGCTGGCAATTCTACAGGTGGCGATTGAGCTCTATCCGAAGGAGGCAAACCTCTACGACAGCATGGGAGAGTTTCAACTGAAGAAGGGCGACAAGGCTAAAGCCCTGGAGTCGTACAAGAAGGCGTTAGAAACAAATCCCACGTTTGGCAATGCCGCAGGCGCGAAGGAAATCGTCAGGAAATTAACCGACGAACTGGCGGGAAACTCTGCCAGGCAATAACGAATACGGCCGCACAAGCCAAACAGCAATCAGCAATCAGCAAACAGCCTGAGAATACCAAGTGCTGTTTGCTGTTTGCTGTTGCTGATTGCTGTTTGCTATTAAGAGCATTGACAGTAGTTGTCAACGGCTACTATGCTCCCACCCTCGCTTCCTCTCTAAAGGAGAATAACAATGTTGCAAATCTTAATTCTCGCCCTGGCGATAGCGATCTCATCAGGCTCCATGGCTCCGAGTGACCCGCCCACCGGCAGCGGTGGTGGCGGCGGCCGCACTAATTCAAGTGATCCACCAACCGGAGTTGGCGGCGGTCGCTGTAGCGACCCACCAACTGGTGGTGGCGGCGGCTGCTGATCTTAGCCCTGTCTGTTTCTGAAAATCATAAGCGGAAGACCTTCGCGTGCTAGCCGCGCTCGGCTAGTCTGACGTGTATTTGAAGGATTCTCATTTTGAACTGGCGGGAATATTTCCTTGAACATGTGGATACAATCGAGAGTAATGCATGCCGGGATGTCGTTTTCCATAACGCGCGGGAATATCCTGTGTCCAATCACTCGGTAGCGTGAGTGAGAACAACAACAAACTAGCGAGCACAATCCGCTTCAGCCAGACGCGTCTCAAGTCTATTGGCGGTTCGGAAACAAGTGCGGTTTGCAAAACACTTTGAGCGTGCGCGGCGCGTTGTTTTCGTGAGAACCAGAAAAATAAAAACGCACCTAGCGCCGCCATGAATATGTTGAAAGCCTGACCGGTGGCAATACCAAATAGAATTGTTGGGTACTCGCGAAAAAGGTCGACAAAGATTCGGAGAAATCCGTACCAGAAAATGAAGTGCGCGGTCAGGATTCCGAGCGCAGGCTTAGATCTTCGCAGCAGCAAAAGCAATCCAAGGATGAAGAAATTCTTAGCGCCGTCGTAAAGCACAACGGGATGGCGAAAGCCCGGCGCATCGGGAAACTGGACGGCCCACCAAACATTGGTGATGCTGCCGACGATTTGTCCGTCGATGAAGTTGCCAATGCGGCCCATGCCCATGAGATAACTACCGGGGATCACAAGTTGGTCCGCAATCAGGAGCAAGCTCTTGCCCTGAAGCCGGCAGAACAGCCAGGCGGCTATAACAACTCCAAGCAGAACTCCGTGAGTACTCATTCCGCCCAACCAAACAAATGGGATGTGCCGGAGATGTTCCCGGTAATATGGCCACTCGTAAAAGAAGACTTCAACCAGACGGCCACCGACAAGCACGCCCACTGCTAGATAGATCGTCAAACTATAGACGGCGTCTGTCGTTAGCCCGAATTTAGTGCGTACTCTCTTGAACCAAAGAAAGATGGAGAGGAACCCCAACGAATAACTCAGACCATAGAACCACAAGTAAAAACCAGCAAATTCTCCGAAGACTGGATCAATCCGATGGATGAAAGGTCCGTACATCGCTGAAGTTAACAGTAAATAGCAAACAGTAAAAAGCCAAACTAAGGATTAGATGCGATGGAAGCCTTTGAGAATGTCGCGCGTCGCGAGACGAAGGATTACTGGCCGGCCGTGGGGACAGGTTGTGGGTGAAGAGGTTTTTACTAGTCGATCAATTAGCCAGCGCATTTTTTCCGGCGTCAGCGCCATGTTCACTTTGATGGCCGCGTGACAGGCGAGCGATGCGGCGATCTCGTCACGCAGGGTTTCGCGCGCAGTTCCCTTTTTCTCCGCATCGACTGTCTCCAGCAGTTCGGCCAGCATGTTGCGAGCTTCACCCGCGGGCAAATCTGCGGGCGCAGCCTTGATGGCGACGGTGCGACCCGACAAGCGCATCAGTTCAAAGCCATAGCTCTCCAATTCCTCTGCGAGGACATCGAAGACAGCAGCTTGCGCCGGAGTGAGATCAAACGTCTCCGGAATCAGGAGCTGCTGCGACTCGGGAGCGCGCGTCGACTCGAGCGCGCGATACTTGTCAAACAACACTCGCTCATGAGCGACGTGCTGATCGATGAGTAACAGGCCTTCGTTGTCAGTGGCGATGATGAAACTCTCGTCGAGTTGGCCCAGGGGCCGAATGTCGTG
>DASZDU010000123.1:0-4070 GCA_035941655.1 Pyrinomonadaceae bacterium
ATGGGCCACCCGGCTGGTCCGCTCAGTAAGCCGCAGAAAGAAGTCCCAATCCTGGGCGCCGTCAGCGCTGGGATCAAATCCCCCAATGGCCACAGCCAAATCCTTTCGCGCGACATTAAAGTGAGTGACATAATTTGCGCACAGCATGATCTCAGGTGACCAATCCGGCTTGAAGAAAGGATCGTAACGGCGCTCGCCATGTTCAGTTATCAAGTCGCGATCGGAATATATGAAATCGATCGTGCGATCTGTGTTCAGCAGCCGGGCAACTTCAAAAAGAGCGGGCCGGGCCAGCAAGTCATCGTGATCGAGCAGCGCTATGAATTCGCCCTCAGCCATGCCCAGGCACTCGTTCGAATTGCCTGAGATCCCGAGGTTATTTTCCAGAAGCTTGATACGAATTCGCTTGTCCCGTTGCGCATAATCCTGCAACAGCCCGTGTAGCTTATCGCTGTCGGATTTTCCGATCGCAATGCACAATTCCCAATGGTCATAAGTCTGGCTGAGCACGGATTCAATGGCGGCCCGTAAAAGTTCCGGCGGCGTGTTGTGAACGGGCGTCAGTATGCTGATGAGAGGGCGGTATGGAAACTTCAATGCAGCCGCGCCTTGCTCCTTCAGCTCTGCTGCGGATGGTTCATTTTGAGTTATCCAGGCGCTATAAGGATCGAAGGCCCGCGACTTCTTTCTCAAACTTAACAACGTTTTCAGGACACGCTCGCGAAAACTCCCCAGCGGAGCCAGCGCGGCTCGCATTCGCCAGAGGGCTGCACCGATCGAGTAAGTTTCGCTATTCAAGATCTCAGCGATCGCCAGCTCGTATTCCGAGATTTTCGTTCTGAATTCAACTACATCTTTTTCATACCGGGCGAGTTCAACTGTCGAGAAATCCAGCTTCGCCGATAAACCATCAGCGGTTGTCCGCAGCGCGTCATGTTCTTGCTGAAGCGCGCCGTATTGGGCCAGAATTTCGGATGCATCGCGGTCGCCATTCTTATTGTTCAAGGACCGTAATGATTCGGGTGCTTGCGCCACCGGCTCAGCGTCGAGCTCAGCGAGGTTCAGAATTGACTGTTCATGGGCCACCTCAAACACAAGGGTGAATCCGTTACCGACTTTGGTGTCAACATTTTCGCGGGCCACTAATTTCCAATCGCAAAGTCGCGCAACGCGCATATAATCAACGACCGCGATCAATGATTCCGGCGTGAATGTGTGGTAGTGGCCCATCCGCCCTCCGGGTACTCCTTCGGTCGGATGAGTTTCGAGGTTGAGCTTTTGATCATAGTCTTGTATGAAATGCTGGAGCGGCGTTAGCTCTCGCGGTTCATCTTCGGGCAGCGCTCCTTTGACGGGAACAATCATAAAAATCTGGCCCGAGTTTCGGGTTACCCGATTCCATTCGATGAAGGTGGTTATTACGTCCGGGAGATGCTCGATCACATGGCTTGAAATTATGAAATCTTCGCTTTGGTCAGGCACCGGGATGTCCCAGGCGTATGCCCAGATATCAACCGGCGCGGGCTCAAGACCAAAGAGCCTATGCGTCTCTTGCGCATAATGATCGAAATCGTCCTGCGGGGCCACATTGCGCGTGTTAAGACCAAAGGGATTATGTGACGCCGCGCCGATTTCCAGCCCGCGACGTCCGTCTAACCGAAAATGTGCAAGCCTGTGTTCGCGGAATTTTTGTAAAACGGCGTTCGCGGTAGTCGATGACATTTCGCTGATTCTTTCAAACCCGATCGAGGAGACTCTGAGTTTACTTGTTGCCGAACGGTATCAGAGCATACGAACCCGAAGCAAGACTGACCTGCGACTATGAAAGCTGAAGCGGCGCGTCGAACTAAATATGAATGTTCCCAAAACGCGTAAGGTCCTGCTCTACACCAGCATATTTGGGGCTTACGACGAGCTATGTGAAGTGCCGGCTCAGACCATCGCCCACGACGCCAAATGCCATTCTGATCAAGACTTCAATCCGCGTACGTGGCAAATTGAAAAGAGGCCATTGAAATTCAACGATGATCCGATCCTGACGGCGCGGTACTTCAAGATCGCGCAGTCAATACCGGACTACGAATTTTGTGTTTACCTTGATGGCGCTTTTGAAATCACCAGGCCCGACTTTCTGGAGTTCATCCTGGCCGGCCTGAGTCACCACCAAATCGCGTTTCTAACGCACCCTCACCGAAGCTGCGTTTATGATGAAGCTGCCGTGTGTCAAACCATCGACAAATGCGACCCCAATGTTGTCAGTAAACAAATTGTCAGGTATGCGAATGCCGGCATGCCAAGACAGTACGGCCTTTGGGCCGCCGGCGTTTTCGCTTTTAGAAACAGTCCGGCGGTGTTTGAGTTAAGACAGGCGTGGTGGCAAGAGCTTCTTAAAGGATCAAACCGGGACCAGATATCACTTCCTTATGTTATCTGGCGGAAGAACCTGGCCGGCCACATCGACAGCATCAACCAGGATGTTTTTGACAGCCCGTATGTCCGCTGGCGCCCACACAAAATCTAAACGGGTTAAGCGGGCCAAATTTCAACTACCAGGATTTGCCAGGCGATAAGGTCTTAGCCAGCCAATCTCTGCTTTCAAGTTTTCCGGCCGCAGAATGCGGCCGCTATAGATTTGTTCCACCTCGCGATGACAGTCATGAACAAATACATCTGACGTCGCAACGGTTGCTTGACGCTCTGTCTGAGCGTTAATAGACTGATGCGCTAAGTAAAGCCGGAATGGCAAAGTCTATCGCACAACGGGGCCAGCCACCGTTTTAGACATCTGCCGCTCATTAAAAAAAGAAACAATGCCCCGCATCAGCGTAATCATTCCCACTCACAGCCGGCCGCACCTGTTGCCTCGCACGGTGGCTAGCGCGCGAGCGGCGGGAACTGACGTGGAAATCATCGTCGTTGACGACGCTTCCCGCGATGACACTGCCGAGGTCTGCAAAAACCTGGAAAACATTAAGTACGTGCGGCTCGATCGGAACCAGGGTGTGGCCGGGGCGCGCAATATCGGCCTCATGCACAGCCAGGGCAACTACATATCTTTTCTGGATGACGACGACTTACGCCTACCCGGCTCATTGGATCTTCAGGCCCGAACGCTGGATGCTCACCCCGAAGCGGGTTTCGTTTGCGGCGCGATGGTTATGGCTGATCAGGATTATCGTCCCACGGGCGAAGTAACGCATCCGAACCATCCGGGCGGCGACGTGTTTTGGAAAATGCTCGAGCTGGACTTTCCGGTGATGGGACTGTCTACGTTGATTCGCCGGGAATGCTTTCTTCGCATTGGACTGTTGCGCCGAAACCTGATTGGCATCGACGACTGGGATATTTTCATTCGGCTGGCTGAACTTTATCCCGCAGTGGTCATTGAGGAACCGGTTGGCCTTTACCGGCAACCGACGCCTCAATCCGATCAGGGGTCTTCCGCGCGCGCCGCCCAGCTTAATCGCGCCGCACGCCATCAGTTGCGGCTTCTTCGCTTGCCGAGGGCCATGGCCTTGCCGGCGAAAGAACGGCGGGCCATTCGCCGTCGACTGATTAATCGGATCGCCGACACCTTGCTTTGGAGCGCAGCGCGTCACCTGCCACGTGGCGATTTTGCCTACGCGTATGAGAATATTGCGGTCGCCATTAGACTAAATCCGTTCCGCGCGGCTCGGCCCGGAGCATATCGAAAACTGTGGCAAACTCTACTTGCCGAGCGCGCCGGAAACTGACTCAATCTGTTCGTACACTTTCGTAGTAACTCAGCATCGGCCCTGGCCGCGTCTTCCCGGTCGGCAAATGAAACATGCCCTTGACCAGCGTCATCATCGCTACGCGGAATCGACCCGAGTTCGTATCACGCGCCGTGAGCAGCGCGCGCTCTGCCGCCACTGAGCTGGAAATCATCGTAGTGGATGACGCTTCCTGCGAAGAAACCGCGCGCGTTTGCCAATCGCTTACGGATATCAAGTACATTCGAGTTGAGCGGCAACAGGGATTAGGCGGTGCGCGAAACGTCGGCATCATCAGTAGCCGGGGCAAATACATTAGTTTTCTCGATGACGACG
>DASZDU010000124.1:0-2536 GCA_035941655.1 Pyrinomonadaceae bacterium
CGAAGGCTTAACAACGGCGGACGAAGGAAGATTGGAGGTGCTGGGCCAAGAGTGGAATTCGGGCGGCAAGGGCAAATGGTCAGATCGCGACCGCGCACTGCGTGAACGTATCGGCGCACAGCTGCAGGAAACGCAGCTCGCAGAGAAGGTTACCGTGGTCGAGACGTTGCGACTCTTTCGCAGCTTCTATAAACGCGGTCACTCTGTAGACGAGGTCATTCAAACAGTCGCACTTGAAGAGAAACGAAACGCACGTGTCGGCAAACTCTCAGGTGGACAGAAACAGCGCCTTGCAGTCGCCTGCGCACTCGTCAGTGATCCTGAACTCCTGTTTCTTGATGAGCCGACCACCGGCCTTGATCCGCAAGCCCGTCTATCGCTGTGGGACGTGGTCGATAAATTCCGAGAGGGCGGCGGTACCGTGCTGCTGACTACTCACTACATGGAAGAGGCGACTCGTCTATGCGACCGCGTGGCGATCATGGATCACGGGAAAATCATCGCGCTGGGAACGCCCCTAGAACTGATTAAATCGCTTGGTGCGGATCAGATCATAGAATTCCGGGTGACAAAAGAGATTGCTGACGATGTGTTAAAGAGTCTTCCGGCCGTGAGTCATTTGCACAAACGTGATGACGATTATTCGTTGACTGTTGCGGAGATGGGCGTGGCCTTGCCGGCGCTGCTTGAAGAAATCAAACAGCAACAGTCAGAACTCGTCTCGCTAACAACGCATCAGGCGACACTGGAAGATGTTTTTGTGAGTTTGACTGGGAGAATGCTGCGGGAAGGGTAATAGAACTTAGAGCTTTGTACTTTGTACTTAGTACTTTGTTCTTTGTTCGCCCTGAACTGAGTTGTATCCGACAAACAAAGACCAAAGACGAAAGAACAAAGTACAAAGCTCTAAGTACAAAGCTCAAAGCTCCAAGTACAAATTTCAGATCGGAACCCATGCAAAAAGAGACCACTCAACAGAATAACCAATCATTGCATCCTCTGATTGAGCTGACTACGCTGCGGGTGCGCGAGTTTCTGCGTGAGCGAGAGGCCGTGTTCTGGGTTTTCGTCTTTCCGGTGTTAATGACCTTTGCACTTGGCATAGCTTTTCGCAACACAGCACCTGATAAAACATTTGTGGCTATTGAGGCTGATGCGACGAACCCGAGGGTAAGCGAGCTCGCAAATGTTCTCGCGCACTCTCCGGAAATCAGCTCATCCGTTCTAGCTCCGGACGAAGCAGCACGGGCATTGCGAAGCGGCAAGGTGGCGATAGTCGTAAAACCCGGTAACGACCATTATTCCCTACGTTTTGATCCGACCAGGCCGGAGAGCCGTACTGCCAGACTCATCGTTGACGATGTCTTGCAGCGTGCAAAAGGAAGAACCGATGTCGTTCGCGTCGGAGAAGAAAGAATCACTGAAACCGGTGCCCGATATGTAGACTTCCTGGTTCCAGGTTTAATTGGTATGAACCTGATGGGAAGCGGCTTGTGGGGACTGGGATTTACCGTTGTGATCGCCCGCTCGCGCAAACTGCTTAAGCGTTTTGCGGCGACACCGATGCGGCGCTCGCACTATCTGCTTTCGTTCATGCTGTCGCGCCTGGGGTTTTTATTCGTTGAAGTCGCGGCCGTTGTCGTATTCGCCTGGCTCGTCTTTGGTTTTACGGTGCGGGGTTCGTGGCTGAGCCTTTCTTTAATCGTCTTACTGGGAGGCTTTACTTTTTCAGGAATCGGCCTGCTTGTAGCTGCTCGACCGACGACGATTGAAGGAGTGTCGGGGTTGATGAACTTCATCATGCTTCCGATGTGGTTGCTTTCCGGGACCTTCTTCTCGTCGGAGCGGTTTCCGCAAGTCTTCCAACCGTTCATCAAGGCGTTGCCACTGACGGCACTCAACACACTCCTGCGAGCGGTGATGAACGAAGGGGCACCACTCTGGACTAACTGGATCCAGGTAGCGATATTGCTGGCGTGGCTGCTGATTAGCTTTGTAGTTGCGCTGAAGATTTTTAGATGGCAGTAGCCGCGAAGCGGCGGCATTCAGTAGCTACGTGCGTAAGCGCGTGGTTTGCGCAACGCAGCAAAAAATTGAGCGCCGAAGGTGCGACAGTGGATGGGAACTGCCCGGCACGCAATGGGTTGACATCTACTGTCGCACCTTCGGCGCTCAACCCCTCCATGCAATACCCAACCACGCGCTCACGCACGTGGCTACTGAATGCCGCCGCTTCGCGGCTGGTTGAATGCGAATACTGAAAAATTTTAACTCTTGCGCTGTCGATTTGAGAGGTTGCTATTCGACTTATGAGTAGGGATACGTTTGTTGGTACATTTATGAAAACTCGTGAGTGTGTTCGCGTCGGCGACAAGCTGAAGCATATCGAACAATAAAACGATTCAGCGTGGAAGGAGCAAATGATGAGCAATGTCCGAGTACTCGTAGGGACCCGTAAGGGCGCCTTCATTCTTACTTCAGATGGAAAGCGTGAAAAGTGGGACGTGAGTGGCCCTCATTTTGCCGGTTGGGAACT
>DASZDU010000125.1:0-3486 GCA_035941655.1 Pyrinomonadaceae bacterium
ATACGTGCGCGCCCACTCGGCGACAGTCGTGAGCACGCGATCCTGCGCAGCCAGATCCCATGGCAAAACTTCAAAGTCCTGGCCACGCAAACCCGGAAGATAAGCTTCCGGGAAACACACGATCTCAGCTCCCTGCGCCGAGGCTTCTGCCAGAAGCTGCTTAACTTTGTCTAAACCCTCGTCAAGGGTTGAGGCGACACGCGGCGAGGCGAGGCCAATGATCATGGTGAACTCCCTGGGAGAATTTCGATTGATCAGTTTGAAATTCAGAGACAGCTTATTACAGAACCCCGACCTGTCGGGGTTCTGGACGCACTAAGCCGCTGCCAAACTCACCCGCCGATGTTTCGGCTTAGCTTCTTATCGCCACTACTTCCAGGTACTCACCTTCAACCCGCGTCGTTCCATCCGTTGCCTGATTATGCTCGGCCCATAGCCGTTCCAGGTCGGTTCGTAAGGCGGCCTGCGCGTCAGTGTCGAGTGACTCGAAAGCCCGTTGCGTTGGGCCGTAATACCTACGGAACGTCTCAACCACCTCGCTCGGCCCGAAGGGAAATTCGAAGTCACACATTTGCCGCGTCACTTGTAAATCCCCGATTCCATCACGCAGTCGTTCGCGCACTGTTTCCTCATCACCCCACTTGAGCGGCGACGGCATAGTCGGTGGGGGCGGCACGTGTTTGCCGGTGGTCTTGAACATCTGGCCGATGAATCCTTCCGGCGTCCAGTTCGCCATAGCAATCCTTCCACCGGGCCGGCAGACACGGACCAGTTCGGCGGCTACCAGTTCAGGGCGCGGCGCGAACATCGCACCGAACATGCTCGCCACCGTATCAAAAGCTGCATCGTCATACGGCAGACTCTCCGCGTCGCCTTCGTCAAACTGAATTGTCAATCCTTCGGACGTGGCACGCGCGCGCGCTTGTTCAAGTAAATTAGGTGCGATGTCGACACCGGTAACGATTGCGTGCGCACGCGCGGCAGGAATCGCCACGTTACCATTGCCGCAAGCAACGTCCAGCAGGCGAACGCCCGGTGTTAGCCCAAGGCGCGCGACAAACTTCTCTGCACCCGTTTCGATAATCTTTGCGATCTGACCGAAGTCGCCGGTCATCCACATAGCTTTGAGTCGGGTCTTTAAAGATTCCATCTCAGGACTAACTGCACTCATAAATCGTCTCCTTAGAAATAGGTATAACTCTTTCTTCTTCTGTGCGTCCTCAGCCTAACGCGTTTGCGACATTTATTTTATTTTTGGGGTTGCCTGCGCTTGATCCCTGCGACTTCTCATGTAACGCCGCATTGCCGCCAGTCGATCCTCGGCGTCCGGTATTCGCTGCACCACCAATTCTAAGTGTTTCAAGTATAAATATGGCGGTATACCGGGCATCGCGCGAAGCTCTGCCAGGAACGGCTGAAGCTTCGCATAGACCGCTACGTGCTCCGTGTTTATGGCATTGAACATTTCATCATCAATAGCCTCGAAAACGACAAACGCGGCCGCCATGTCCCAATAGGAAGCAACCATCCGAAAATCAGCGCTGTGCTCGCCAACCAGAACTCTGAGAATATCCTGCGTGCTTTCGGGGTTGAAAACTGTGGCGAACCAATCACGTGCCTTACGCATGGTCTCCTCAGATCGCAACTCATACAATTTGAGAATGCCCATCATGCTCTCGTGTTCGCTACTCATGTAATTTTCCTCTCGGACAGCTTTGCACGAAGAGTCTTACTTGTATCAGAACCCCGACGCCTTGAGATAGCGACGGCTGATAGAGTCAACTACGGGAGCTGACGCATTAAGCGCGCCTTAGTTCCCAAATTTCGACTGTTGAACATCTGGCTGGTCGCTCCCCCGAGGCGTCCGGGTTCTGACTTGGCCGACGCCGAATCCTTTATTTAGAATTGACGTTTTCCTGTGACATAGAGCCTCCTGGGCTTAACTTAATAGTGTTGAAGTGCGCCTTAGCCTATCCGACTTTCAGAAGTTCTTCGCTCTGCGGGGAATCCATCGCCCAACAGTCTTGCAATACTGACGGTAGGATTCGCCAAACTTCTGTCTCAATGTCGGCTCTTCATAAAGCATTACAACAAGCGAGTAAAAGACAAATGCAAAAGCTGTATATGCGAATAATCTCCACGATGCAAAGAGCAGCGCCTCGCCAAGAAGGATTGATAAAATTCCGACGTACATCGGGTTCCTGACGTAACGATATAATCCTCGCACCACAAGTTCTTTTGGCGGGTCGAACGGAGCAGGTGTTCCCTTGCCGGCAAACGCAAAGTCCCAGGCACACCAACAATAAATCAATACGCCTATTAAGAGCGGCAACGCTCCGAAATAGCGAAAGGGCCCCGGTTGAAACGGCGTTGATGCAGAAGACAAGAGCCAATAAGGGACCAGGATCGTAACTGTCCCCGGAATAAAGATAGTAAAAATTATTGTCTTGATCAGAACCATTGCAGCCGGTCGTCCCCGTCAACGGGCCTGCCAAACGCTGCCGTCGTCGTAGAGGATGCGGACAACGATAACCTGTTCAAGCATTCCGTCACGCTCATTTTTTCCGAGCGAGTAGACGCTGATTCGCTGAGCCGGCGGTGAGAAAGCGAAGACAGAGAGTTCTTTCCGCTTGCCGGGGTTTATCTTTTCAGTGCTGGTGAACTCGCGCCGGCCCAGTTCCTCGCCGGTAGCGGCATCCGTGAAGACGTAGTCCCAGTCGATCGTCCTGATCGTCTTCGACCCGGTGTTCTGAACAGAGAGTTTATAGTTGAAGGCATAGCGCGGCGGGGGGGCCGGGCGCGCTTTGGCGGCCTTTTCCGCGCCGGCTGAGCGCTCTTCCAGGGCAGTCGTTGGCCGCCTCTCTCTGCTAACGCGACCGCGCATGTCATTGAAGTCTTCGACCGGAGCGGCGAAGGGATCTCTCTCCCAGCCGATACGCTCCTTCGACCAACTATATTTGACCATCTGGAAGTCCGGTGGTCCTTCAGCCGCAGCGGGCGTCTGCGCGCCGGCGTCAGTCAACGCGAACAGGACCGAAAGCAAGACGACAGCGGTTCTCATAGCTTGTGCCCTCCTTATGGCTTCATTGGGGATTGGCTTCGGGCTGAGACCTAGGTTGGTTCTCCGTGCTCGCCCTGGAGCCCAATTTCTGTAGCACAGCGGCCATCACGAGCGCGACAATAAACGCCGGGACTGCTGTCAGCATGGGCCAGGCCACCAGGGCGAGGAGCATTCGGGGTCGATAACCAGAAGCCGCTACCAGATCATGAATGTTGGCCATGAGTGCGATTACAAAGGCGCCAAGAGCCACGGCGAAGGCAGCGTGCCACGCTATTGGCCACAAGGCGTTGCGAAGTCGAAAGTGTTCATAGGCTATGTGGGCGGCTAACACCACTCCACTAATCACAAAGGCCGACAACCGCCAAAAGAATTGCATCTGACTCGACGCCGCTACCAGGGCAAGTTCGGAGGATGCAACACTAATG
>DASZDU010000126.1:0-3083 GCA_035941655.1 Pyrinomonadaceae bacterium
AAAGCGCTGACAGGTCAGCGCACTCCAAATTAAAGCGCACGAGTGCACTTTCAAGACTGATAGGAAGCGAGCGAATAAGCGGTGATATTAGAACAAAATCGATCACCAGGGTTTCCACACCTGCTGTTGCTGATCGTTGTTTTTTTCTTCGCAACGACTTGTGGCCTTGCGCAAAACGCGCCCCAGGTTCTCAAAGTGGAACCCCCGAACTGGTGGGCCGGCAGTTCGTTGAATCCCGTGCGTGTGATGATTCGGGGAAAAGGTCTTGAGAACGCGCGCGTGCAGGCTGTCGGTCGCGGCTTACGTTTAGTTGGCAGCCCAAAGATCAATGAGCGCGGCACGTATTTGTTCGTTGATGTCGCCATCGCGCCCGGCGCAATTGCCGGAACGCGGCAAATAAAGATTACAAACACTCATGGAACTGCGCAGGCTCCGTTTGAAATTCTCCCGTCGCTCAATCGCGTTGGACGGTTTCAGGGTTTCTCACCTGCGGACGTCATGTATCTGATCATGATCGATCGCTTTAGCGATGGCGATCCGACAAATAACGACCCGCCGCAATCGCGCGGCACCTACGATCGCAAGAACAAGTTTTACTACCATGGCGGCGATCTACAGGGCGTAATCGATCGCTTGCCGTATCTCAAAGACCTTGGCGTTACGGCTATTTGGCTGACGCCCTGGTATGACAACTACGATCACCCAAACGAAATCGAGCTCAAGGAAGGTAAGCCCAGCACCGGCTTTCACGGTTACAACCCGCAGGACTTTTACGGGGTGGAGGAGCACTTCGGCTCGCTCCGGAAGTTGCGTGAGCTGGTGGAGCTTGCACATCGCGCCGGTATCAAGATCATTCAGGATGAAGTCGTAAACCATACCGGTCCTTATCACCCCTGGGTTGATGATCCGCCTACCGCGACCTGGTTCAATGGCACAAAAGCAAAGCATCTGAAGAATGTATTTCAAACCTGGGTGCTGCATGATCCGCGTCCGGTGGACCGCTTGAAGCGCGAAACGATGGAGGGTTGGTTCATCGACTTCCTGCCTGATCTCAACCAGCACGACAGGGAAGTTTCTCGTTACCTGATTCAAAATACCTTGTGGTGGATTGGCACGACCGGCCTGGACGGCATTCGCATGGATACTTGGCAGTATGTCCCGAACAATTTCTGGCGCGACTGGAATGCGGCGTTGAAGCGTGAGTTCCCGAATTTCAAAGTTGTCGGTGAAGTTAAAGACGGCGACGTGGTCCACACCTCCTTTTTCCAGGGCGGGAGAGTGCGCTTCGATGGCCTCGATTCCGGTCTTGATTCATTGCTGGACTTCCCGCTGTTCTATCCGATCCGGCATGCATTCGCTGAGGGACATAAGCTCGATGAGATCCCCAAGACGCTGGCAAAGGATTATCTCTACACCAACCCGGAGATTTTAGTAACTCTACTCGGCGGACATGACGATGGCCGCTTCATGAGTGAAAAAGGAGCAACCATCGAGGGCCTCAAGTTGGCGAACGTGCTGCTATTGACCACTCGCGGCGTACCACAGCTTTACTACGGCGACGAGATTGCGATGACCGGCGGCGATGAACCAACAACGCGTGGGGACTTTCCGGGCGGCTTCCCGGGTGATAAGCGCAGCGCGTTCACCGGCTCGGATCGCACCAGGGCTGAGGAGGATTTGTTCCAATATGTGCGCCAGCTCGCGCGCCTGCATGGCGAGCTCGAGCCGCTCAAGCACGGTGAGCTTATTAATCTCTACGTTTCAGATCAGCAGTACGCCTACGCGCGCAAGACGAGGAGCGCGGCAGTCGTGGTGGTAATTAATAACAGCTCCAAAGCGGTGGAACTGGAAATTGACACTTCACCGTCCGGTCTTGCCGACGGCGTTACGCTCGTTGACCGCCTCGGTGTTAGCCGGGAGGTGCAGATTTCAAATGGCAAGTTGCGCGTGAGTCTACCCGAGCGTTCAGCGTCGATTTTTGTGCAGAGATGAAAACCAAACCGCTTACTGAACAGGTCGCCCTGGTCACCGGCGGTGGCACCGGCATCGGGCGCGCGTTTGCACAGGCGCTTGCCGGAGCCGGGAGCCGGGTCGTAATTGCTTCTCGACGCAAAGATGTTCTGCGTCGCACCGCCGATGAAATAAATGAAGCCGTAAAATCCGAACTGGTTTTCCCATACCACTTCGACATTCGCGATCGCGAGCAGACCGAAGGGCTGGCCGACGAGTTGTTTCGTAGATGGCAAGCGATTGACGTGCTCGTCAACAATTCCGGCCTGGCGGTCCCTGAGACAGTCGACGAAATAACGGATGACGGTTGGGAGACGGTGATGGACACTAATCTGCATGGAGTCATGCAGCTGGTGCGCGCGGTCTTGCCGTTTATGCGTCGAAATGATTTTGGCGACATCGTAAACATCTCGTCGCAAGCAGGCAAACATGGTTACGCCGACGTTCCTTCTTACTGCGCTTCAAAGTTTGGACTGCTGGGTTATGCCGAGGCGTTGCGCGACGATGTGCGAAAGAGTGGCGCGAATATACGCGTATTCAATTTCTGTCCGGGACTGGTAGATGTGGAAAACACCGGCGCCAATCAAGAACCACGGGATGGGTTCATTCATGTTGCGAACATGGCGCGCACGCTGGTTTACGCTTTATCGCTCGATCGCAATGTGGTGCTGGAAGATGTAAACATCTATTCGCGATAAGCAGTTGCCACGTCAGCCCTGACTAATTTGAAACGGCTTTGCCGCCTGATGTGCGGAAGGCCTATGGCCTTCCGGAACGATACCGAATGAATTGGGCTGCGCCCTCTATTCAAGACGCAGGGGCGCAGCTCCAGAATCGATCATAAACATACGGAAGGTCAGGGACCTTCCGCACATCAGGTGGCTGAGCCACGAACCGGTTCGATGGATGCGACTCTGGAGGTTGGAATGCAAAAACCACGCTTGAGCTTCTGGCAAATCTTCAACATGAGTTTTGGGTTCCTGGGGATCCAATTTGGTTGGGGCCTGCAGCTCGCCAACATGAGCGGCATTTATACCTACCTCGGCGCAAGGCCCGAAGATGTCCCCATTCTC
>DASZDU010000127.1:0-7005 GCA_035941655.1 Pyrinomonadaceae bacterium
AATTCTATGCCACCGAAAACTCTTGTCCTCACAAAGGCGCGCCGTTGGCCGAAGGCATTCTGTGCGAGCACGTAATCGAATGCGATTGGCATGGTTGGCAATTCGATGTGCGCACCGGCGAGTGTCTTACAGTGCCTGAGAAGGTTTTGACTTATGAGGTTGTTGTGCAGGATGGACTGATTAGGGTTCTGTTGTAATCTATTGATGAGTACCATTCAATCGGCAACAATAAAGAGATTTTCCATTTACCACTTTTCATTTGTCATTTTTCATTGCCGGCAAGAGAAGGCGTTTAGAGAGCGGACTTGTCCGCCTGCGCGTGGCAGAGACACAAGTGTCCTATCTAAACAGGTATCGAAAATTCCTGGTCCGGTAATGAAAGATGAAAAATGAACAATGAAAAATGGTAAATGGTAAATTTCTTTGGTTCTGGCCGACGAGATTAATTAATCAAGAGCGAAAGACCTAATCCGACGACCCATCGTTGCCGATCGCCTCAACCGGGCAACACAGCACCGCTTCTTCACAGGCCGCAAGCTCTTCCTCAGTTAGCGGCTGCTTGTAAACAAACGAATAATTATTCGCATCTGAGCGGCAAAAGTTTTCCGGCGCCGTGTCTCGACAGACATCGCAGTCGATGCACGTGGAATCGACGTAGTATGCGCCGGGCACGTTTTCCTTAACTCGATCGTTTCGATCAGGCAATTCGTTTAGGCCTCAATCTGTGGACTGCAGTAAAAAGTGAAAAGTGAAGAGTGAAAAGTAATGAGGATGTGCGCCCGTCTTACTCTTCACCTTTCACTTTTCTCTTTTTACTTCGCTCTACGGATGCGTCATCTCTTCCGGCTTTACGTACTTATCAAAATCCTCGCCGCTCAAGTAGCCCAGCGCCACTGCCGACTCGCGCAGGCTGATCCCTTTCTTGTGGGCATGCTTCGCTACCTGCGCAGCCTTGTCGTAGCCGATGTGCGGATTGAGCGCGGTGACCAACATCAGCGAGTGTCGCAAGTGTTCGTCGATTTGTTCGCGATTGAGTTCAATGCCGGCGATGCAGTATTTGACGAAGCCGTGCGACGCATCGTGCAGCAAGCGAATTGAGTGCAGAAAATTGTGAATCATTACTGGCTTGTAAACGTTCAACTCAAAATTTCCCTGCGAGCCACCAAAAGTTATGGCGGCATCGTTACCAAATACCTGCACGCAAACCATGGTCATCGCTTCGCTCTGCGTCGGGTTCACTTTGCCCGGCATGATGGATGAGCCGGGCTCGTTTTCCGGCAGCACTAGTTCGCCTAAGCCGCAGCGTGGGCCGGAAGCGAGCCAGCGAATGTCGTTTGCGATCTTCATCAGCGAAGTGGCGAGCGTTTTGAGCGCCCCGCTGGCGAACACGATCTCGTCGTGTGCAGACAACGCGGCAAACTTGTTTGGGTGCGATTTGAACGGCAGACCGGTCAGCTCCGCAATTTTCTTTGCCGCGCGCTCGCCGAATTCCGGATGAGAGTTGAGGCCCGTGCCGACCGCCGTGCCTCCGATGGCGAGATCGTATAAACCGGGTTCTGCCAATTTTAACCGCTCGATATCCCTTTCAACCAAACTGGCCCAACCCGACATTTCCTGTCCGACAGTTAGCGGCGTTGCATCCTGCAGGTGCGTGCGGCCAATCTTGACAACGTCTTTGAACTCCCGTGCTTTCGCATCGATTGCGTCGTGAACTTCCTGAATTGCCGGAATCAGCTTATTCAGTTGTTCGGCGCCGGCGATGTACATCGCAGTCGGGAAAGTGTCGTTCGACGACTGCGACATGTTCACATCATCGTTGGGATGAATCGGTTGTTTGCTTCCCATGACGCCGCCCGCAATCTCGATCGCGCGATTCGAGATCACTTCGTTCGCGTTCATGTTGGTCTGCGTACCGCTGCCTGTCTGCCACACGCGCAGCGGAAAATGCTCGTCGAGTTTGCCCGCGATGACTTCGTCGCAGGCTTGGTCGATAAGCTTCAGCTTGTCCGCCGGCAGTTTCCCGAGTTCCGCATTTACCTGCGCCGCGGCTTTTTTGAGAATGCCGAGCGCGCGAATCATCTCACGCGGCATCACGTCGTTGCCGATGTTGAAATGAAGTAGTGAGCGCTGCGTCTGCGCCCCCCAATACTTGTCCGCAGGCACTTCGATCTCGCCCATCGAATCGGACTCGATCCGCACTCCGCTTTCTTTTCGTTCGCTTGCCTCAGGTGACATAGGTGTATCGGGTGTAGGCTTAAGATCCCGCTCCGAGTGTAGTCTGAATTTGAATTGCGAGTTGCGTGTTGAGTGGAGTTGTCATCGGTCCGACCACACTAATTCTACCTCACGTCTCGCCGGGCTTAAACCTCGCACGGGCGGAAGTCGCGGCCTAAAGCTGTGTTGACCGGGGCAGTAGCCCGACCGTCAGGGAGGGGCTTCAATTTCAAGCCCTCCCTGACGGTCGGGCTATGCCCCGTTTACGCGTTTGGCCCGCCTTGTCAGGCATCACCTGGGGAGACGGTGAAAATGAAAGGAAACAGTAAATGCCATCATTACTAGTGTAAGGCACAGCTTTCCGAGTAATCTCCGCGTTTTCAGGAGCCACACTCATGAGCAAGACTACTATTCGCAGCAACACCAACAACAACCCCGGCAATAACCGCAGAGAGTTTCTCACGCGCTCCGCTACGGCGGCCGCCGGGTTGGGGCTTATCAGCCTTGGGATACGCGCGCAACCCTTGTCCTGTCCTGGAACGCTTCTCCTGCCTCTGCCGCCACAGGACCTGCCGGGAACGCATAACATGTTGGTGGTTGGCGAGCAGACTGCTTATCTATCCCATCTTCCCATGTTCGACAGCTTGAATAGAAGACGAACTGACTTCGTTTCTCCGCATCGCTACCAGGTAATTCTTGAAGCCACCTTCACTGACGGTGACAAAAAGCTGACCGAAGTTTACACCGCGGACCGCGTGGCCCATGCCAGCGAGAAGATGTATTCGATCAACCCGGCGCTCTTCGTGCTTCCGGATCTGGATCCCGACGGCAAGGCATTGAAAAGCTTTCGCGGCAACACCATCTTTCGCGGCCACCTGGAGCGGCAGAACACGCCTATCATCGGCTTCATGGACTCACGGGGCGATCCTCCCAGGAACGGCTTGTTTGATGTGAACGTCACGCGAGTTGTTCACTTCCACAAGTTCACGCCCGGTGCTCCGAAACCGGCGCAACTGCAGTACATCCTGTTTGGCAAAGGTCCGGAGATTTTCCTGGCTCACTTCATCGCCCAGCCACCGGACTTCGATCAGGTCATCGGTGTGAAGGTGAAGGGACAGCAATTTACTGACGAGCAATTGGCAAGCGGGATCAAAGCCAGCTTTGCCGGCCGGCCAAACGCCGCGAAGACGAGACTCCGGGAAAAGCAGAAAGTCTTAGGCATGTTTCAGCTCGCCGGCACCGACGGCAAGCCACTGGCCGGCAGCAACGCGAAGCCTTTGGAGGTTGAGGTAATCAAAGAGTTCTACTTTGAAGAAGGCGAACTCCGCACCCCGCCAACGTTCAAGGTGACGGCTGAAGAGAAGAACTCCGGATTTCTGGAATAGAAACTTTGGATTCACAGACTAGAAATTTTTGGAGTGCGCTGACCTGTCAACGTTTTGGTCCCGCGGCGTCCTGACGCCGCGCTTCGCGAGATTCTATAGCAAAAGCCTGCGACAGGTCGCAGGCTACCAAAGCGCTGACAGGTCAGCGCACTCCAAAAGAGGGTGCCATACCTGCGCTAAATAATCTTCTCCTGGAAAACCCACCTGTTGCCTACGCTAACCTTCTCCGACTGGCGCGCCTGAGTCTTTCCATGCTTTCCAGCCGCCGGCCATGGAGAAGACATTGGTGTAGCCCATCTGCTGGAGGACGTCGGCGGCGAGAGCGGAACGAAAGCCGCCGCCGCAGTACAGAATTACTTCGGTTGACTTGTCAGGCACAGTCGCTTCGATGTCGCGTTCGATGATGCCTTTGCCAAGGTGTTCGGCGCCGGCGGCGTGCGCGGCGCTCCATTCGTTGTCTTCGCGAACGTCAATGAGTCGGACGTTGTTGTTCGCGGCCATGCGTTGTCGCGTCTCGTCGACGGAGACTTCGCGGATGCGGCTCTTGGCGTCGTTGACGAGTTTGAGAAATCCTTCAGAGTGTTTCATTAGCAACCTTTCAAAGTTCATCAGTACATGGCGCGAATATTACAACGTGCGGTCATGAGGTCAGTACCACCGCGCGGTAGCGGGTGGGTTTCGTTTGCTTTTCGCCAGAACCCACCCGCTACCGCGTGGTGGTACTGACTTGATGGAACCGCCGGTCCCAATCACCCTACCAAGTTGGATTCAAGCTGCATCGTCCCGTCTATTAGGTAGTGGGGTAACAGTACCGTCTGTTACGTCAATTGGATGAATTTGTGACGAATGATTATAATGCCGGTCTCTAATAGAAAGCATTAACGACAATAGAGGTAATCGCGCACCAGCGTGTGCGTAATTGTTCGCGCCGAAACGGCGCTCATTGCAGGCAGGATGCCCAGGGCGAATGCAGGCAAGATGCCTGCGCTCCCAGCGCAACCACGAGAGAGGTTCATAGCATTGGCAGATAACAAAAAAGTCGAACAGCAAAACACCGAACAGTTTGACGTAACGATCATTGGCAGTGGGCCGGGCGGCTACGTGGCCGCAATTCGCGCGGGCCAATTGGGCCTGAAGGTGGCGATGGTTGAAAAGGACACGCGACTCGGCGGTACCTGCACACTACGTGGCTGCATTCCCACCAAGCAGATGTTGATGTCAGCACACGTCTACGAGCAGATGCAACACGCGGCGGATTTCGGTGTGCAGGCTTCGGGCATCCAGCTCGCTTTCGCCGACGTGCAAAAGCGCAAAGACAAAGTCGTGCTGAAGAACACCAAGGGCATCGAGTATCTGATGAAGAAGAACAAGGTGACGGTTTTCAAAGGCACGGGAAAACTCGCCTTGCCCGGAAAAGTTGAAGTCACCGGCGCTGATGGTGCGAAGCAGACTATCAAAACTAAAAATATCATCATTGCAACTGGCTCAGTCGTTCGCCCGATTCCCGGTTTTGAAACTGACGGCGTGCATGTCGTCAACAGCGATCATATTCTGGAACTGAAAGACGTGCCGAAGTCGCTGATTGTGATGGGCTGCGGCGCCGTCGGCGTCGAGTTTGCTTCCGTCTATTCACGCTTCGGCGCGGAGACCACAATCGTAGAACTGATGCCGCGGATTGTGCCGTTGGAAGACGAAGAAGTTTCCAAAGAGCTGGAGAAATCGTTTCGCAAACGCGGGATCAAGTCGCAGGTTGACACCAAACTCGAGAAACTTGAGAAGACTGATAAGGGCGTAATTGTTACCGGCAAGACCTCGAAGGGTGAAGCGGTGCGTTTGGAAGCTGAGATGTTGCTGGTGGCCGTCGGACGTATGCCTTTCACCGAAGGCCTGGGCCTTGAAGGCAGCAAGATCAAAGTCGAAAAAGGATTTATTCAAGTCGATGAGTATCAGCAGACGGCGGAGAAGGGCGTCTACGCGATTGGCGATGTAGTGCCCACGCCGCTGCTCGCGCATCTGGCGTCGAAGGAAGGCATCGTTGCGGTCGAGCATCTGGCCGGACAAAAGGACGTTCGGCCAATCAATCTGCGCCTGGTGCCAAACTGCACCTACTGCGATCCGGAAGTCGCTTCAGTTGGACTAACCGAAGCGAAAGCGCGCGAGCAGGGTTACGATGTGAAGGTTGGCAAGTTTCCATTCTCAGCTTCGGGCAAGGCGCGCATTCTTGGTGAAGAAGAAGGCTTTGTGAAAATTGTCGGCGAAGGGAAGTATGACGAAATACTCGGCGTGCATATCATCGGCGCGCACGCGACCGAGTTGATTGCCGAAGCCTGCGTGGCGATGCAACTGGAATCGACTGCCGAAGAGTTGGGCCGCACGATGCACGCTCATCCGACTGTTTCCGAAACAGTAATGGAAGCCGCGGAAGGCGTGCACGGGTTGGCCGTGCATATTTAGAAGGAGAGGGTCGCCTAGTTTCAGCATTTCTCTGTGCGTCCTCTGTGTTCTCTGTGCCTCTGTGGTGAGTGGTTACCCAGTTAAATTCACCACTGAGACACAGAGAGCACAACGGTGGCACAGAGATGTTCGAACCCAGGTCACGACCTGTTAGGACAGACATTCCAAGCAAAAAAGCATGAACGACGAATCCAAAAATTCAGTCCAAAGACCACGCACGGATGCGCGTCGGCGGCGTGGCCCAAAGCGGCCGCACTTCGAGATGCGTATCAGCACGAAGTACGCGCCGCAAAAACCTGCAGAAGGTAAGCCACTAACCTGCACGGCCGACACCACGCTCAAGCCGGAGCAAATGCTTGAGCTTTATCGTTATCTGCAGCTGACGCGTCTGGTCGAAGAGCGTCTGGTAAATCTATATCGTCAGACGAAAGTTGTCGGCGGCGTCTTTCGTTCATTGGGCCAGGAGGCGACTGCGGTTGGCACTGCGTACGCGCTCGAGCCACAGGATTTCGTCACGCCTTTAATTCGCGATCTGGGCGCTGTGTTGGTGAAGGGCATTCGCCCGCGCGATATTTTCGCGCAATACATGGCCAAAGCCTGGGGCCCATCCGGCGGGCGCGATCTCAACATTCATTTTGGCGATATGAGTAAGGGTTTCATCGGTCCAATCTCGCATCTCGGAGACATGATCCCGGTGATGACAGGCGTGCTACTCGCCGCTCGCATGCAGCAGAAGCCGATCGTTGCGGTGGCTTACATCGGCGACGGTGGTATGAGTACGGGCGCATTTCATGAAGGTCTAAACTTTGCGGCAGTGCAGAAGCTGCCGCTGATCGTGGTCGCGGAATACAATCACTACGCTTATTCAACGCCTACGAGTTTACAAACTGCGGTAAGAGACCTGGCGGAGAAAGCAGCAAGCTACAATATTCCGGCGTCGATTGTTGACGGC
>DASZDU010000128.1:0-3459 GCA_035941655.1 Pyrinomonadaceae bacterium
CGGTAAAGGCGCATCGGGGCAAAGTGATGCAGAAGATGAAGGCGGACTCTCTCGCCGATTTGGTGAAGATAGCCGTGAGACTCGGCATCGCACCCGCGAGGAATCCATGGCACGTTTCGCGAGAGACTGATTGAGCCGCGACAGCCTGAACAACGATTCGCCTGTGGAGTTTGCAAGTGCACAACAACGACCCAAACGCGGAACCAACTGAATTCAACGGCAGGCGAATTCTGGTTACAGGTGGGACCAGAGGCATTGGCGAGGCCATAGTTGACCGTCTGATTCGAGGCGGTGGAGACGTAATCGCTACCGCCCGATCTGTTTCGCCGAAAACTTCCGCTGATCGTTTTGTTCAGGCAGATGTCAGTACTCGAAAAGGAATAGAGTTAGTTGTAAAGGCCGTAACAGATCGTTTCAGGTGTCTGGATATCCTGATTCACAACGTAGGTGGTTCCGCGGCCCGCGGCGGTGGCGTATTAGCGCTGTCTGATGATGATTGGCAACAGGCGTTTGATACGAACCTCTTCGCAGCTGTTCGTCTCGATCGCGCGTTTCTGCCATCGATGCTGGAACGCGGCTCAGGCGTGATCATCCACATCTCTTCAATTCAACGAACACTTCCGCTTTTCGACGCTACGCTTGCTTACGCAGCAGCTAAGGCGGCGCTGACCAATTACAGCAAAGGACTCTCCAAAGAAGTCAGTCCCAAAGGTATTCGTGTTAACACCGTTGCGCCTGGATATACGGAAACCGACGCCGCTGTGGGAATGGTCAACGAGATCGCGGAGCGAACGGGCATCAGCCAGGATGCTGCAAGGCAACGCATTATGGATTCACTCGGCGGCATCCCACTCGGAAGGCCGAACCGTCCTGAAGAAGTGGCAGAACTGGTCGCATTCCTGGCATCGGATCGAGCTTCATCGATTACTGGAAGCGAATACGTCATTGACGGCGGAACAGTTCCGACGGTCTAAGCTTGGAGAGTGTGCATTTTTCCTGATCGGAATTAGTTTAGCTATCGAAGAATGCGCAAGCGGGGTCAAGCCCAATCATGAAGGTGATTCTCTTCGGTGCCACAGGCATGGTTGGTCAAGGCGTTCTGCGGGAGTGTCTGCGTGATGAGACTGTCGATGACGTGCTTGTGATCGGTCGCAACTCAATCGGCCAAACCCAAGCAAAGCTAAGCGAATTGAGGCGGCCTGATATGTTTGACTTTGGCGGTGTGGCAGTCGAGCTGCAAGGTTACAACGCCTGCTTCTTTTGCCTTGGAGTTTCATCGGCCGGTATGAGCGAGACTGACTACACTCGCCTGACATTCAATCTCACGTTGGGTTGGGCCAAGGTGTTGGCTGGAATCAATCCCTCGATGACTTTCGTTTACGTCTCCGGTGCCGGCACGGGCGGCAAATCGATGTGGGCTCAGGTAAAGGACCGCACAGAGAAGGCGCTGCTCGAGTTGTTTCCAAATGCCTACATGTTTCGCATCGGAGCGGTGCGGGCCATGCATGGTGAAGTATCGAAAACTCGTTGGACGCGAATCCTATACAGCGTCTCTCGTCCTTTATGGCCAATGTTACAGGCGGTTGCGCCCGGAACAATGATCACCACCGAAGAGCTGGGCCGCGCGATGATACGTGTTGCTCGCGAAGGTGCGCCAAAGCGAGTGCTTGAGAATCGCGACCTGCGCGCGCTTGCAAGTTGATGGAGGTACGAAATATGAGCACGCAAAGTCAAAGAACGATCTTCATTACCGGGAGTTCCTCCGGCCTCGGCAGAGCCACCGCCAGACTCTTTGCGTCGAAGGGATGGAAAGTGATCGCTACCATGCGCAACCCCGACAAGGAGACAGAACTCGACAAACTGTCGGGCGTTGTATTGCTGCCACTCGATGTTACCGACTCAAATCAAATAAGACGTGCGGTAGATAAAGCCCTGGCCACGGGTGGAGTAGATGTGGTTTTCAATAATGCGGGTTATGGAATGGCGGGACCGCTGGAAGGGCTTACGGACGAGCAAATCGTTCGAATGGTCGAGACCAACATGATGGGAGCTATTCGTACGACAAAGGCTTTTCTTCCTTATTTCCGAGAGAAAGGCGCAGGGCTTTTTATTAACACTACCTCGATCGGCGGATTGATCACCGTTCCCTTTAACGCTATGTACCACGCCACCAAGTGGGCGTTGGAAGGCTGGAGTGAGAGCCTCGCATTTGAGTTGAGGCAGTTTGGCATTGGTTTGAAAACCGTTGAACCAGGCGGAATGAAAACGGATTTCTTCACCCGCTCTTTTGACACCGGGCGACACCCCGCTTATGACAACCTGGTAGATAAAGTCATGGGCGTGATTACTGATCCTTCGCGAATGGAGACTTACTCTTCTCCAGAACAGATTGCCGAGGTGGTGTACGAGGCCGCTACCGACGGAAAAGACCAGCTTCGTTACGTAGCCGGTGAAGACGCGAAAGCGACCTATGCAATGCGCTTGCAGGTCGGAGACGAAGCGTTCTGCAAAGCCATTGATCAACAATTCTTTGGGAGCTAACTGCTCAGGCTCCGTTAGGAGCCGAACGTTTATAGTGACGCGTGCCTTCTTGAACCGCTTCGCTCCGTCATGAGCGAAATATGTTTCGCTCATGACGGAGCTGGATATATTACAGGGCCAAAGTTCCATAAACATCTCGTGCCTAACGGCACTTGAAAGGACCGGCACTCCAAGAGTGAGATTCACATCAAGATCGATCGCCGAACAGGCAAGAGGCCCAATGAAAACAATAATGCATGCTCTATTTAGCACCGTAGCGATTGTCCTTCTTTCCCTGACTACGCACACTTCGATTCAAGCGCAGCAAGGCATTGAGGATCGTTTTGCGAACGTCAACGGAGTTCGCATTCATTATTTGATCGCCGGGAAAGGTGAGCCCATCATTCTCCTGCACGGGTTTGCACAGACTAGTCGCATGTGGCGGCCGTTGATGGTTGAGCTTGCGAAGACCCGGATGGTTATCGCGCCTGATCTCCGTGGCTTTGGCGCATCTTCAAAACCCGTTAATGGTTACGACAAGAAAACACTGGCTCAGGACATTCACGCGCTGAGCAATTCCCTCGGCATCAAACGCGCGAGTGTAGTTGGTCACGATATCGGACTCATGGTCGCCTATGCCTACGCCGCTCAGTATCCGACCGAAGTTGATCGCATTGTGCTGATGGATGCGTTTCTGCCTGGCGTTGGCGATTGGACGAACGTCTGGCTACTGCGCGATCTATGGCATTTTCACTTTTACGGTGAAACGCCGCTTAGGCTAGTCACCGGTCGCGAGCGAATTTATCTCGAGCACTTTTGGAACGACTTTGCAGCGGATCGAAACCACTCTGTACCCGAAGCAGATCGTAGGTTTTACGCGCGAGCTTACGCGCAGCCGGGGGCCATTCCCGCGGGCTTCGCGGTGTTCAAGGCATTCGA
>DASZDU010000129.1:0-19614 GCA_035941655.1 Pyrinomonadaceae bacterium
ACCTATTGTCCTGCTCTTCTGATCCGCGTTGTCCGCACAAATCCGCGGCCATTTTGGTTCAATTAGCGAGACTCATCATGCATAACAATGACGATCTGATTGAGCCGTATGGTGGTGCGCTCGTCAACCTGGTTGTGCGGCTCGAACAAAGAGAAGAATTACTTCAGCAGGCATCCAGTCTCCCGCGCGTGCAACTTTCTGAGCGGGCAACTTGCGACCTTGAGTTACTGGCTACTGGTGGCTTTTCGCCGCTAAAGACTTTCCTCGGCCGTGCAGATTACGAACACGTAATCGAAGAGATGCGTTTGGACAACGGCACACTCTTCCCCATTCCCGTTACTCTGCCGATCAGTAAAGAAGGCCCGGTCAAACTCGATGCCAAGGTGGCATTAGTCGACCCCTATAACAACCTGCTGGCCCTTCTTCGCGTTGATGAGATTTACAATTGGGACCGCGCTCGTGAGGCGGCCCTGGTTTGTGGCTCGAGCGATCCTCGCCACCCTTTGGTCGCGGAAATGAACACCTGGGGCGACATCTGCATTAGTGGTGCGCTCGAGGTGTTGCAACTTCCGCTTCGTTACGACTTCAAAAAGTTGCGCCTGCAGCCGTCGGGTGTCCGCAGTCAGCTGAAGCTGCTCGGACGAAGAAATGTCGTCGCTTTTCAGACGCGTAACCCACTGCACCGCGCCCACGAAACGATGACGAAAAAGGCGATGGACGCCGTCGACGGAACTCTGCTGCTACATCCGGTCGTCGGCATGACAAAGCCGGGAGACATAGACCACTACACGCGAGTGCGGTCATACATGGCGCTGACCGACCTCTACTACGATGCAGATAGAACCTTGCTGGCACTGCTCCCTTTGGCGATGCGACTGGCTGGTCCGCGAGAAGCGGTATGGCACGCAATCATTCGCCGTAACTTCGGCGCTAACTTTTTTATCGTGGGCAGAGACCATGCCAGCCCTGGGTTGAATTCTAATGGTCTGCCTTTCTACGAACCTTATGCGGCGCAGGAACTGTTAGCAAAATACACCGCCGAGACTCAAGTCACGATGTTGCCCTTCGGAGAGTTTTTGTATCTTTCCGACGGAAAACGTTACGAAGAGACTCATAACATTCCAGCCGGCTCCCCGACGACTTCTCTTTCGGGCACTGAAGTCAGAAGCCGTTACCTGGACCTGGGACGCAAATTACCCGAGTGGTTTACCCGTCCCGAAGTGTCAGCAATTCTGGAATCATCCTACCCCGCGAAACATCGCCAGGGCTTTTGCATCTGGTTTACGGGCTTGAGCTGTTCAGGCAAGACCACAACCGCAAATATCGTCACCACTCGGCTTCTGGAACATGGTCGCCAGGTTACCTTGCTTGATGGCGATGTCGTACGCACGCATCTTTCACATGGACTCGGCTTCAGCAAAGAGGATCGCGATACAAACATCCGACGCATCGGATATGTGGCCTCTGAAGTTGTGCGTCATGGTGGTGCGGTGATCTGTGCTGCGGTGAGTCCTTACCGGGCCACACGAAATGAGTGTCGCCTGATGGTAGGGGGAAGCCATTTCTTTGAAGTCTTCGTTGATGCGCCGATTGAGGTTTGCGAATCCCGTGACACCAAGGGGATGTATCAGCGGGCGCGTGCAGGTGAGATTAAGAACTTCACGGGCGTCGACGATCCCTATGAGCCACCCCTCGATCCCGAGATTACTATCGACGCCGTTAATTGTTCGGCCGAAGAAAACGCCGAGCGGATCCTCACTTACCTAATGGACGAAGGGTTCGTTCCGAAGAACGTCCATACGGCCGTGGACGTTTGATTCTTTTGATGAGCCTTTGCCTTCGAACGCCTCTACGGACCGTCATCGCACAATACGAGGCGCTCTTCAACTCCGTCCTGCGCAGCAGATCAATGGGGATTTTGGTTGACAGGAATTATTGACGGCGCTTGATCACTTCAGCGGCGAGGAAAGTCATAACAACTTCGGGTGGCCAGTGGCGATGATCAGAGCTTTCGCGAACTGTCGCGCGATTGACTCGCGTAACGTCCCTCGAACTAAGTGAGCTTCGCCAGGGATCGACGCTGTCCCGGCGGGTTGGAACGACAGGAGTTTGAACCAGCGTTGGAGCGACTGAACTAAGCCAACTATCGAACGAGTCTCGCAAGACACTTGATTTATCAGTGGCCTCGGACTCGTACGACTTGGTGCTGGATTGCACGAGAGATAAGGTTTTGGATTTTTGAGCCGAACGTTTCATAATTTTCGCTGGAACACCCATAAACAACTCCTAATAAGGCTCAAATTCCAAATATCCCTCAACGTTTCGGACTATTCGCAAGCCTCGAAACGTCAGGCGGCGCCGGCAACATCCTGGCCGTCGGCTGCTTTTGAATTTGTCTTTGCGAGTCTCTTGAATTCTTCCTGCAGCAGCAGCAATTCTTCGTCAGAAAGGTCCTCTAAATGCACCAGGTGAGTGCGGGCCCCGCTTACTCCTTTGATCAGCTCATCCAGTTTTAAATGAATCGCGGTCGCATCTCGATTCTGCGTATTCTGAATTAGAAAAACGGCGAGATAAGTGAAGACTGTGGTGGCAGTGTTAACCACCAGCTGCCAGGTATCCGAATAGTTGAAAAAGGGCCCAGCGATGACCCATACAAGAATCAGTAGGACGTTTGCGATGAACATCCACGACGAACCGAGAGCATTGGCAGCCGCCAGCGAAAACTTCCTGAAGATTTGATTCATATTACCCCCCAATTTTCGTTCATAACAAAGCCGCGTCGCAGACGGTCGTCTCAACCGCCACGAGCGCAGCGTGGCTGTCACGATAGTGGACAGTTACACTCAGCCGGACCTGCGGAAACACCCTTTTCAGAGGGTGTCGTCGGAAAGACCGGCATTTATTCGATCAATTAGACTGGTTTATTTCGCTGGCGCACTGATGTTCACGTCAACTTTTTTGTTGCCGCCAAACAGTCTGCCACCGAAAACGAATAACGCAGCCACCACGATGATCACAAAGATCACCAGTACGGCTACCACCCCAGCGCTACCGCCGCCTCCATCGTCTCCCATATTTCCTCCTCTGAACGTTCTAGTTAAGCGGCCGTAGTCTCGCCGCCGAGCAATGTCAGAATTTCGCCTGTAACGTAACTGGAATCAATTTCTGACGCGAAGTAAACAAACGCCGGCGCGATCTCTTCCGGTTGGGCGGGACGCTGCATCGGAGTGTCTGCGCCAAACTCGGCCACTTCTTTCGCCGGCTTATCGGCAGGATTCAAAGGGGTCCACACAGGACCCGGTGCAACGCAGTTTACGCGTATGCCCTTCTCCACGAGATTCTGCGCCAGCGATTTTGTGAACGCATGAATCGCCCCCTTCGTCGCCGAGTAATCGAGCAACCCCTTGCTGCCCTCCAGGCCGGTAATCGATCCGGTGTTGATAATGGCACTTCCCTTTTGCAAATGTGGCAGGGCCGCCTTAGCCATTCGGAAGTATGCGTAGATGTTGGTACGAAAGGTGCGATCCCACTGTTCTTCCGTAAGATCCTCAAGAGAGTCCTGGTGCTGTTGATAGGCGGCGTTGTTTACGAGAATGTCGAGCTTACCGAGTCTTGCCACGGTCTGCGTTACCGAGCGCCGGCAGAATTCTGAATCCAACAGGTCACCGGAAAGAGGTAGCGCCCTGCTTCCTTCGGCTGCGATGGCTGTTGCCGTCTCAAGCGCGTCACTCTCTTCTTCCGGAAGGTAAGTAAACGCAACATCAGCTCCCTCGCGCGCGAACAACACGGCCACCGCTCTGCCAATGCCGGAGTCGCCGCCGGTGATGAGTGCGACCTTACGCTTCAGTTTGTCCGCGCCTTTGTAGTGCGGAGCTTCGTAGCGAGGGCGCGGATCCAACTTCGATTCAATGCCCGGCTTTCGCTGATGTTGTGGTGGCATCGGTGACTTTGGCTCTTCGAGTTGCCCAGTCTCGTTCGCTTGCCGCGCAGATTTTCGTGCGGAAATTGTCTTCGAAGTCTTCGAAGCGCCCTGCTTGTCGGACGCGCCGAGCTTGTTCACACGACGCGATAGTTTCGCGCGCGTGGCGGTCTTGCTACCCGGTGTTTTTTTTGCCTTAGCAGCCATAGTATTCGGATTACTTCTCGAAGATTTCTTCCGGTCTTTCAAGTCCGACAAACAAGTCCGACAAACTTTAGTTTGTCGCCCCTTCAGCGTACTCAACCGTCGACAAGCTAAAGCCTATCGGACGGCACCTCGTTTTCTTAGCGGCCTTTCTTAGCAGCTTTCTTTTTACCACCCTTCTTCGCGGCTTTCTTCGTTCCCGCTTTCTTGCCTCCCTTCTTCGCAGCGCTGCGATTCTCTTTCTTGCCCCGCCCGGAACCGCTTTTCTTGCCGCCACCCGATTCCTTGTTCACCGTGGCCCAAGCCCGCGACGCAGCTTCCTTACTGGAAACGCCCCGCTCTTCATAACTCTCCTCAATGTGTTCAGCCTTGCGCTTTTGCTTGTCCGTATACGCGCCTTTGTCTCCTCTCGGCATCAGTTGCTCCTCCTTGGGCACGATGTGATCACGGTTTCTCCACACTCTGCAAATGCTGCGCCCCAGACCGGTTTATCCATTCCTGGGAAGTCTGCGAGTGGTCCACAACATGCCCGGTCAGTTTTCGCGAGCGAAAATGGTGGCATTGCGTTTGCCCATCTTCAACGCGTTCGATCAGTTAAGCCTTGAAGGTGGTCTGTTAGTAAACAAGTGCGTCTGCAATATGCACAGGAAGCGTACACAAGATTGACCTTTCAAAGTCGACAATGAGGAGGCTCTAGTGCCAAACAAAAAAGTAAACGGCAAACGCGAGTTGATAGACACTGGCACGGACAAACGTTATGTCCGCCGGGATAGCAAAGGCCAGTTTAAGGAATCCGATGACCAGGGTCGTTCGCTGGCTCGAGACGTAAAGCAAAAGGCGAAAACGAAAGTTAAATCGGGCCAGGGGGATCGCGGCGACCAAAAGCGTAGTTGATTGCCGGCCGCTCCGAGCATTTCGCGCACTGCATCGTCAGCTATTCGTCATGGGGCGATGATTAGTCCATTACATCTTCCCGAAAATTAAATACCTGACTCCAGAATCCGCACAGTCTTAGAGTTCTTTTTTCCCGATGACAAGATACGAACAACTTCAAAAGACGGGAATACAACGCACCGGAACGCCTGGGCGCGGCTTCAAGTACAAACGAGCTGATAACAAGAAAATCAGCGCCGCGGATCTCAAACGAATCGACGAACTCAAAATCCCACCAGCCTGGACTGAGGTTTGGATCAATGCTCTGCCCGGTGGCGCCGTGCAAGTGATTGGTAAAGATGCCGCCGGTCGTCTGCAGTATCTCTATCATGCGAACCACGTCCGCCGAAGAGAGACTAAGAAGTTCAAACGACTGATCAAATTTGCCGAGGCGTTACCCAGGATGCGTGCGACCGTGGCGGCAGACATAAGGCAGCCGGGTTTAGGGAAAGAACCCGTCATGGCTTCGATATTGAGAATTTTGTCGGCCTGTTTCATGCGGCCCGGCAGCCAGGTTTATGCAAGTGAAAACGGTAGCTACGGATTAGCCACGCTGCGGCCGAAACATGTGAAGGTTAAGGGTGACGTGGTGGAGTTTGATTTCCCCGGCAAGTCGGGTGTTCAGCAATCCCAACAGTTGAAGGATCGTCAAGTCGCAAAAGTTGTACGTCATCTCCTGCGGCATCCATCTCGCGAAGTTTTCAAATACCGGAACGGCGACGGTCAGTTTGTAAATGTAACGCGCCAACACATCAACGACTACATCCGGAATGTTATGGGCGAAAACTTCAGCGCCAAAGATTTTCGCACCTGGGCGGGCACTTTGGTGTGCGCCTGTGCGCTCGCACGCCTGGGCACAGAAGTCGTGGAGAAGCCCACCGTGCGCAAACGAAAAGTGGTAGCAGCAATCAAGGAGACCGCAGAAGTCCTGGGAAATACGGTTGCCGTCTGCCGTAGCGCTTACATCTGCCCGGAAATTATTCAGAACTTTGAGAGTGGAAAAATGATCAAGCGTTACTTCAATACCCTGAATGAATTAATCAGTTATCGCGGCAGGAAATTGCACGCAGCTGAAAAGTCACTGCTGAATTTCATGAAGCGGAACGCAGTGGGCTAGTTGATTCAGAAAGCGTTCGGGTGTGGGAGCGCAGACATCCTGCCTGCTGCTTCGTGCTGCTGGGAGCGCAGGCATCCTGCCTGCTGCTTTTATGGCCACGACGTTGAGCAAGATGACTGCACCCCGCAGATAAACGCGCGTGGCACTGCTATTGCCCCTGAATGAGGAACGCACAAAAACTGTCCGGTTAACGTGCGACAGAAATTCGTTTGATGTCATTTAACCAATTCGTAACGCCCTGTATCTAAATGGAGGAACTAAAATGAACGCTTTCGCATTACTCAAAGCCGACCACAAAAAGGTCGCAGGCATACTGGAAAAACTAGATTCAACAACTGAACGCGGTGTTAAGACCCGGGAAGAGCTCTTTGCTCAACTGAAAAGTGAACTCGACGTGCACGCGCGCATTGAGGAAACGATTTTTTATCCCGCGCTTGAGGAAGCGAAAGAAACTCGCGATATCACCCTCGAAGCATTCGAGGAACATCGTCTGGTGAAACAGCTTCTGGCCGAGCTGGAGGAGATGAGCAAAGATCAGGAAGAGTGGACGGCAAAGTTTACTGTGCTCAAGGAGAACGTCGAGCACCATGTCGAAGATGAGGAAGGCGAGATGTTTCCAAAGGCGCGCAAAGTATTAAGCGAGCAGCAGGCCGAGGAATTAGGGACGCGCCTGGAAGAAGCGAAGAAAGATCAAATGAGGGCGGCGGCTGGCGGCTAAGGCTTGTCCCTTCTCTGCTGGGAGCATGGGCGTCGGTATCAGGCAGCAGCTTTGCTGGCGAGACCTCAATCTCTATCACCGGAACGGAGTTTGAATATGGAAGGACCTTTACGCGGGTTACTTGCAGGAGCGGCAGCGTGGAAATTTGGCGGCGGCTGCATCTCCACAGTCTTGATTTTCATAATCGTTTTTTGGCTGCTGGGCTATGTGCATTGCTGAGGACGAACGCCACTGTCGTAGCTCCGGGAAAGAGAACGGATACTGTTGGGTGATCTCTGAACGAGTGGCATTCCACGAAGCGGGCGAGACGGCCGCGATCCCATGAGATTGAAGCGCGCGCTACAGGAGTGACGCCGCCTTGGCATCGACCAGCCATTCGATCACGCCATTAGTCGGTTTGATTCTCTGGGCAGGCAATTGATCTGACGCGGATTCAGGGCGCAACACCTCCTTGAGGCGTTGCGCCTTTTTGTCTCCAACGACTAAGAACATCACACGCCGCGCATGGTTGAAAACAGGTAGTGTCAGAGTAATGCGATCCTGGCCGGACTGCTGGTTCCTGGTAGCCAACACCCATCGCGAGTGTTCGTTCAATGCTGCTGAGTTTGGAAATAGCGAGGCCGTGTGTCCATCCTCGCCCATTCCCAACAGCACCAGATCGAAACGGGGCCACGACTGTCCAGTAAAAAAAGATCGCAAATCGTTTTCGTACTGCCTCGCATTCTCATTAACGTCTCCCTCGCCCTGAATGCGGTACACGTTCCGCGCTGGAATCGCGATTTTTGAAATCAGCGCCTCATACACCATCGCGTAGTTGCTGTCATGATGATCCGAAGGGACTGCCCGCTCATCTCCGAAGAAAAGACGCACCTTTGTCCAGTCCAGGCGACTATTGAATGGCCCGGTTGCAAGCAGTTGGTAGACTTCTCTCGGCGTGTTGCCGCCGGCTAACACAACGCAAAACCGATCGAACTCGCGCAATGCTTCCTCAGCGCATTCAACAAATCTTTCCGCCGCCGCAAAGGCAAGCTGCTCAGGAGTACCGAATACTGAAATCTTAAGGGAACGATCCATAACGAATAAAGCGATGAGCATGAGGTCAGTACCACCTCGCGGTAGCGGGTGGGTCTGCGCCGGCATCTATGGCGTCACAGACCCACCCGCTACCGCGAGGTGGTACTGACCTCATTTTACTACGACTTCTCCCACTCAGTATGAACAAAGCCGAGCTCCGGCTTATCGATGCGTTCATAGGTATGTGAACCGAAGAAGTCGCGCTGCGCTTGAGTCAAGTTAAGCGGCAGGGTAGCGGCCCGATACATATCGAAATACCCAAGGCTCGCGGACATCGCCAGCACCGGTAAACCCTGTTGCATCGAAGTGCTCACTATGATTCGCCAGCCGCTCTGCGCCTTATCAATTTTCGAGTTGAATTCGTCATCAAGCAGAAGCGTCCGCAGGTCAGGAGCGCGCAGATAAGCTTCCTTAATTTTTCCCAAAAATTTCGCGCGAATAATGCAGCCCCCCTGCCAGATACGTGCAATCTCGCTGAGGTTGATGTTCCAACCAAACTCATCAGAGCCGGTCTTGATGAGATTCATTCCCTGGGCATAGGAACAAATCTTTGAGGCATAAAGCGCATCGTGAATGTAGCCCTTCACCGTCTCAGTGAGTTGATCAAACTTTCCCGTGGTCCTGACACTAATGCGTTTGCTCGCCTCAACCCGCGCTTCCTTTTGTGATGAAAGCACTCGCGCCACGATCGCAGCATCTATCGTTGGTATGGGCACCCCGAGATCCAACGCCAGTTGGCTGGTCCACTTGCCGGTTCCCTTCTGACCGGCTTTATCCAGTACGAGATCCACGAGGGGCTTGCCGGTATCCTCATCCTTGACGCGCAGAATTTTTGCGGTGATCTCAATCAGATAAGACTCGAGATCGCCGCGGTTCCACTCGTCAAAAATATCCGCTAACTGTTCAACTCCCAGTCCAAATCCGTGACGCATAATTCCATACGCCTCGGCTATTAATTCCATGTCACCATACTCGATGCCGTTGTGAACCATCTTGACGAAATGACCTGAACCCCCCGGCCCGATGTAGGTAACGCACGGCCCGTCAGGCACTTTCGCAGCGATTGCTTCCCAAATCGGCCGAATCTGTTCGTAAGCCTGTGCGTCTCCTCCCGGCATTAGACTTGGACCAAGCAGTGCGCCCTTCTCTCCTCCGGAAGTTCCCGAACCAACCATGAAGAGACCCGAAGTCGCTAAGTCGCGCTGCCGTCGCTCCGTATCTTTAAAGTGGGAATTGCCGCCGTCAATAATGATGTCGCCGGCTTCCAAAGCGGGTTTGATAAGATCGATGGTCCAATCGACAGGATCACCGGCTTTGACTAAGAGAATTATCTTGCGCGGCCGCTCGAGCGAATGAACGAATTCTTCCGGAGTGTGTGCGCCGCTGATCCGTTTGCCGCTTTCACGAGCGATAAAAGCGTCAAGCACTGCCGGCTCGCGATCGTAGACCGCGATTGGAAAACCGTTGCGCTCGATGTTGAGTGCCAGGTTTTGGCCCATCACGCCAAGTCCGATTAATCCGATACTGGCTGTTTTAGTCATAGCAATCAATTGAGCTGTTCATATACTCAAGTGGAGCCGGAGTGAAGTCAGTACCACCGCGCGGTAGCGGGTGGGTCCGCAGCTTTTCTGTCAACCAGAGATCACCCACCGGCTAACGCGCGGTGGTACTGACCTCATAATCCAGGCGCCATTGTTCATGAACTTAATAACTCCCTAATAATCTCCGATACACTCGCAAAACCACTTAACACGTCGCTTCCCAGATCAACTCGAATCGCTCTCCTACCATGCGACTGAAGCGACTGAAAGTCGCCGAGCGCCTGCGCGTCCTTCAGAACGCTGAACGTGTACTCTTCGCCGGGCACTTGAAAATCAACTTTGTCGGGAGCAGTAATTTGAATAAAGACTCCAGAATCCGGCCCACCTTTATGCAGCTGTCCGGTTGAGTGTAGAAAGCGTGGCCCATAACCAACCGTCGTGGCACAGCCAGTCGCATCGCGAATGATCGTGCGAATTGTTTGTAAGGCTGCTTCTGTTTCCGGGGTCTCCTCGACGTATGCGAGCAGCGCAACGTAATCGCCGCGTTTGATTTTCGCCAAGTGTGCGCGCAAAGCCTCGCGGATTGAAACAGCAGCCGCGGGAGCGGCGTTGTTATCGGAGGCATAAATGGTAAGTTGTCCGTCGCTTGCTAATGCCTCTTGCTCCGCGAGTTTTCCTTCGCGTTTAAAACTTTCCAGGAGCGACTTAGTCGCATCTTTCGACTCCTGCACGTTCGGTTGGTCAAACGGGTTGATGCTCAAACGCCAACCGGCAAACGCAGTTGCCATTTCCCAGACAAAAAATTCCGCACCGAGATCGTATATATCCGTCAGGTTGCGATACACAACCGGATGTCCTGCAGCCTCGAGCATCTTTAGTTTTGCATTTGTCGCTTCCGAAACTGTACCCACGCTAACCGAAACAAACACCCGGTCGTTGTTGTAAACGGAGGCTGAGCCGAGCGGTTCGCCCACCACGGGAATGATTCCCTTCCCTTCCTTGCCGGTACTCTCGGCGACCAGTTGTTCCACCCACAAGCCCAACGCAGAGAGCGTTTCGTCAGTCACGATCGTTAGCTTGTCACGACCTGCGAGTGCGCATTCCGCCATCACGGTTCCAAGAATTGCCGCCGCGTTCTCGTTCGCAGTTGCGCGGCAACGCTCCGCCATCGACTGCGCCTGTCGCAACAACCGGCCAACGTCCAGACCCATGAGCGCCGCCGGCACCATGCCGAAATATGAAAGCGCCGAATAACGTCCGCCGATATCCGGCTGGTTGAGGACGATTCGTCTGAACCCTTCAGCCGCAGCCGTCTCTGCCATCTGCGAGCCGGGGTCGGTGATGGTGACGAAGGCATTGCCAGGCGAGTCGTGAAGTTGCGCGACTTCTTTGTACCAATACCGATGGAAAGCAATGGGCTCAGTGGTTGTGCCTGACTTGGACGCAATAACAAATAGGCAACGGCCAATGTCAATCTGTCGTTTGAAATTATTAATCGCGTCGGGATCGGTAGAGTCGAGCACCAGCAACTCCGGAAAATCTTTTTGCCGACCGAAGGTTTGTCGCAACACTTCCGGGCACAACGAAGAGCCGCCCATGCCACAAATCATCACGTACCGAAATCCTGAAGCGCTAATACTCTCGGCAAACGTTTTCAACTCCTCAGCGACTTCAATCATCTCGCCTGGAACAGTCAACCAACCAAGAGAGTTTGCGATGATCTTCTGATGCGAAGGTTCCGGCTTCCAAAGCGACGAATCTTTGCTCCAGATGCGCTCGATCACCTTCGACTGATGTGCCTCCGTGAGCGTGGCACTGACTGCTGCCGCGTATTCACCCAGCGACGTCATCATCGCAGCAGACGTTGTGGCTGCAGGACTACCGCTTTGCTCGTTCGAAACGGTGTCTCCCTTGGCTTCACTGGCGGCATCCTTCATGATTGGACCTCGAGAATGATCACAGTTTATTAGAAGTTGTCGTAACGGAAACAGTCTACCACGCGCGGTCACTCATGCAGTTTAGAGTTCAAGCTTTAGCTTGGTTGTCAGATTAAAAGCTAAATCCGCAGCCTAAAAGCTGAACTCTAAACTGCTGGCCTGTAACGGGAGCCTCCCGCGTGGTCTGGCGGCTTGTTTCAGAGTCGTATTGGCTTCATCATACTAACGAACAATGTTTGCGGAGGTAACAAGGCGTATGTCGAGTTCCAGCAAGCGGGCACTGATCGTCGTGGATGTACAAAACGATTTCTGTCCCGGCGGATCGTTGGCGGTGACAGGGGGCGACGAGGTGGTGGCGCCGCTCAACAAATTGATCGAAGAGTTTCTCGAGCGTGGTGAACCCGTTTTCAAAAGCCGTGACTGGCATACGGAGAAGACGAAACACTTCGCGGCTTATGGTGGCACCTGGCCGGTCCACTGCGTACAGAACACGAAGGGCGCGGAGTTTCATCCCGATCTGATTGATGACATGCACATTCGCGTAATCTCGAAAGGACTTGGCGACGAGGATTGCTATTCCGCGTTCGATGGCACTGACCTGACTTTGCAGTTGCGCCGGCTGGGCATCGAAGAGGTTTGGGTCGGGGGGTTAGCGACTGATTACTGCGTTAAGAACACTGTGCTTGACGGATTGAAAGAAGGCTTTCGGGTTAAGGCACTTGAAGATGCGATGCGCGCCGTTGAAGTGAACCCCGGCGACGGGGAGCGCGCAATTGCGGAAATGCGCGACGCAGGCGCGGAGATCGTCTCCAGTTCCAGGTTCCAGGTTTCAAGTTCCAAGTCATGAATTGGAGTTTCAAGTTTCAAGTTTCAAGTTCGGAATTTTGGAGTGCGCTGACCTGTCAGCGCTTTGGTCCTGGGCGGCTTGACGCCCAGTGCCTTCGGTATTGTCCAACGTAGCGATGGTCGCGACAGGCCGCGACCGGCGAAAGCGCTGACAGGTCAGCGCACTCCAAAATTCCGAACCGGAACTTGAAACTTAGTTTTTATGGGCACTCTAAACATCGATCGTTACCACGCCGCGATGGGCGACGCGTCTTACAAAGATGCGACGCGACTTCACGATCGCCCGCTCAGCGATGCCGAAGCCACTTTTTATGTAACGCAACGCAAGTTGCCGTTCGCGCCTTGTCTGGGCCACGCCCGTCTTATCCGGCTCTTGGTAGACAGCCAGCTTGACCGCCCTCGCTTGCGGTTTCTCGAACAGGATCGCGGCGGCCTGCAGCGATTTGCCAAGGCGATGGAAGATCTTCAATTCGTGGGAGCGATCAGGGCGGTGCGTCCGGGCACTATCGTTTTTGCCCAACAACCCTTCGCCGATATCACGGGCGCCTTTGGTCTGACACAAGCGCAGGAGATCAAGTTTGAGCATGCTTTTGATTTGCCGATGACGACTGCGAGTACGGCAATGCAGTTTCGCATGGCTGCCGGTGAAGCTCGCTGGTTGTCTGACTTCTCTTTGCGTCGCAATGGTGACATCGAGCGCGCCGTCGACATCGCGGTCTATGCGTTCATCGGCGGCTTCAACGACACCTCCAACATGGAAGCTGCTCATCGTCTCGACATTCCCGCCGTTGGCACCGAAGCCCATTACTGGCAGCAGTCGTACATCGAGTACATGACGCAGCCGGAAATCGAGCCGCGCACAGGCAAACCAAAACATTTCGAACAGGTAGCCTTCGAGCGCTGGCTTGACGCGAATCCAAACGGCACCACGCTGCTGCTCGACACCATCGATGTTTATATGGGCGCCGTGCACGCCGCCATGGCCGCTACCTCAACCGAAGCGCGACGCCGCGCGTTCAAAGGCTTCCGGGTTGACTCGGGCGATCTGGCGGGAGCCGGCGAGTGGTGTCTGCGTTTCTTCGAGGCGAACGGAATCTGCGGCCTGCGGCCGAACCTTACCGGCGATTTGGATGTCGAAAAGGTGCGCAGCATTGTTCGAGACTTTCCGCGTGCAAACGGCTTCGGCATCGGCACCAAGCTCTCGAGTGAAGTGCCCGCGGTTGCCGGCGTTATCTTCAAACAATGTCTGATTGAAGGCCGGCCAACGCTGAAGGCGTCTAACACGGAGGAAAAAACCACGTTGCCGGGCCGGCTGCAACTATTCCGCGGCAGCGATGCGAACGGCAGCTACGTTGGCGACGTTACTGGCCTCGAAGAAGAAGAGATCGAGATTCCCGGCGCCGCGCGTGTCGAGCGTTTGCTGGTTCCCTTCTGGGAGAACGGTCAGTACCCTTCGATTCCTTCAATTGAGAAACAGAAATCTTTCGTCACTGATCAACGTAGGCGTTTTCACGATCTTGACAACTACCCGCACACGCTGAGCGACAAGTTGCGCAAACTCCGCGACGATCTCACGGCCCAGATGCGCGCAGACAATTCCGGCTGGCAGGAAGTGGTGAGGATGCCGGAGGAAGTTCCTGATAAAGTCCCGCAAGCAAAGTAGTACGCAAGAGCGAGGCAACCCACCTTCTGACCTTGAGCTCTTGAGTTGCTCGATTGCATTCACGTTGAAGGGCTTTAACCGCTGAGATACAACGTCAACTCTGATCAGCTCGAGGTCAGGAAAGGTGGGCTTGCCCCCACTCTTGATTTGTGCGAAGCGTTTGAAACTTTAGATGCAAAAGTATCCTGAGCTTGGCGAGAAACGTAGCGTGCACCGAGCATCATTGGCCTGGCTGTGGCTGCTTATACTTTGCGTAGCGCCTCTGTTGTTGGTAACCGCAGCGGCTGCGATCTTTGCCGTCACTTCAAGGACGCCGGGCCCTTTCCTTTGCCTGGGCGGCTCGGGGTTGTTTTTAGCAGTTCTCGCCGCGATGTGCGTAAGCGATTTTCGCAAATGGTCGGCGACGAGAACGGTGAGGTTGGCAATTTACGAGCAAGGCTTTACCTATGAGAACAAAGGTCACATGGAATCTTGTCGTTGGCCTGACATTGAACGCATCGACTTCCGGCCCATTGAGGTGAGAAGCAAGCATTCGCCACCGCGAACAGTGAGCGTGATTCGATCAATTGTAAAAAGAGATGGAGCCGTGATAGGTCTCGCGGACACGCTCAACCTAAGAAAGATTACAAAGCTGATAAAGGCGGCGACGTAAGTTGCAACTTTTTGGAGTGCGCTGACCTGCCAGCGCTTTGGGTCTGCGGCGGCCTGACGCCGCATCCTCAACCAACTTTAGCGAATCATGGTCGCGACAGGTCGCGACCGACTAAAGCGCTGACAGGTCAGCGCACTCCAAATATTATTCGCCGGTGAGGGCAGCACGTGCGTGCTCGCGTTCCTCATCATGAACGTTGCGTGCTTCGACCGTTGTTTCTGCTGCCACAACCCGCGGCCGGCGGCGTGTCTTGACGAGTCTTTCGCGAAGTCCCGAGGTAGCGCCTGCCAGTTTTCTCCAGCGCGCCGTATGACTCATATCATCGAGCAACGAATACACCACTGGTGTCGCAATCAAGGTGAGCAACAGGGAAAGCGATTGTCCACCGATGACGACCACCGCGATCGAGCGTCTCTCCTCCGCGCCGGGCCCCGTGCCCAGGGCGAGGGGCACCATAGCGGCTAATAGTGCCAGGGTCGTCATCAGGATCGGCCGCAGCCGGTCGCGATTGCCCTGCATGATCGCTTCATAACGTTCCATGCCGTGCGACCGCAGGCTGTTCATATGGTCGATCTGCAGAATCGCGTTTTTCTTTACCACGCCAAACAGCACCAGGATCCCCAGGGCGGAATACAGGTTCAACGTGTCGCCGGTGAGCCATAACGAGAGCAGCGCGAAAGGTATCGAGAGCGGCAAACTCAGCAGGATTGTGACCGGATGGATCGTGCTTTCAAATTGCGAAGCCAAAATCATGTACATGAAAATGACCGACAGGATGAACGCAAAAACAAACTCGGTGAACGTTCGTTCCAATTCGCGCGCGCGTCCTGAAACTGTGGTCGTATAAGCGGCCGGAAGATTCATCTGCGCGACCGCGCCGCGCAGAGCTTCAATTCGATCTGCCAGCGCGAATCCCGGCGCTACCGAAGCGCGCATTGAGACCAGCCGCTCCCGGTTAAGGCGATCGATTCGCGAGGGGCTGGTATCTCGTTTGATACTCACGAGGTTGTCGAGACGGACCAGCCCGCCGCGTGAAGAGGGCACATACAACCGCTGAATCGTGGCCACGTCGCTGCGATCTCTTTCGTCAAGTCGCAGTTGCACGTCGTAGTCTTCATTAATCGATTCATCGCGGTAACGCGAGGCACGGTCCTCGCCGCCGACCATCAACCTCAGTGCGGTCGCAATATCGGTGCTGTCTACACCAAGGTCTGCCGCTCGCGCGCGATCAATTTCGACGCGTAACTCCGGCTTGTTGAGTTTCAACGAAGTGTCGGCATCCACGATTCCACCCAACGATTGAGAACGTTTCAATAACTCGTCAGCGTACCCGGCGAGCGCCACCAGCTCCGGACCACGCAAATTGAAATCAATGTCAAACCTTCCACCGGCGCCGAAGTTAAACGATGGCGCATTGCGCACGCCGCTGCGCATGGGCGCATACTTTTGCAATCGCCGACGCACTTCCAGCATCACGTCCTGTTGCGAATAATTGTTCCTGAAAGCTTGCAGCGGCGTTCCTTTTTTTGTCTCAGTCCAGAGACGACCGAGCGAGAAAGTGCGTTCTTCATGCGGCGCGATGCGCACATATGCGCTCGACTGATTTACGCCACCGAGGAAACCGCCGCCGGCGTTCGACAGCACCAGCCTCACGCCAGGGGTCGATAGGATATCCTTTTCAATCGCCTCCATTGATTCGTTCATGATCGCGAGGTTCGTGCCTTCAGGCCCATTAACGTTCACTTCAAACTCGGCTTCATCAACGTTCGTGGGAATGAATTCCTGCTTTACCGCGCGATAGAGGGGAATACTCGAAAGCACCACGATCAGCGCCAACACAGAAACGGCAAGGCGATGACGCATCGCCAGCCCCAACATCTTCGTGTAGGCCAGATCAATCCAACGGTAGAACCCGCCTCTCGACCCTACGGTGTGATGACCACCACCCGCGTCCTTCACGCGAATCAGTCGAGAGCTCATCATGGGCGTCAAGGTAAAGGAAACGAGCAAACTCACCAGGATGGCAACGGCGGCGGTAATGCCGAATTGATAGAGGAAGCGTCCGGAGATGGACGACATAAACGAAACCGGCAAAAAGATCACGACCAGGGAAAGCGTGGTGGCGAGAACGGCGAGCCCGATATCTTTAGTTGCTTCCCGGGCCGCCTCTCTTGGCTCAATCCTCTTCTCCTCAATGAACCTGAAAATATTTTCCAACACCACGATAGCGTCGTCGATTACCACGCCGACCATCAACACCAGCGCCAGCATGGTTACGCTGTTGAGCGTGAAGTTCAGCGCGCGCATCATGCCGAAAGTAGAGATCAGCGAACAGGGTATCGCGATGGCTGCAATCAGCGTCGAACGCCAGGACCGCATAAAAAGCAGCACCACCAGACTCGCCAGAATGCTTCCCAGCACCAGGTGCTTTTGAATTTCGTGCAGGGCGGATTCGATGTAACGCGACTGATCGCGAATCACTTCCATCTTCACGTCAGCAGGCAGTTGGCCGGAGACGCGTGGCAGTTCCCGCTTGATGCCCTCGATTACTTCAATAGTGTTGGCGCCGGACTGCCGTCGGATTTCGAGCGTGACAGTCGGCACGCCGTTAAGCCGTGCTATCGAGCGTTGTTCTTTGGTTCCATCTTCGACGTGCGCAACATCTCGCAAACGGATCGGCGAACCATTTACATTCGCAATCACCAAATCTTCAAAGGCGCGCGGGTCGGTGTATCGCCCCATGGTGCGCAGGACCAACTCCTCGCGTCCGGTGTTAACGTTTCCGCCAGGCACATCAGCATTCTGCCGTGTCAATGCTGATCGGACAGCCGTAACCGGAATCTGATAAGCGGCCAGGCGTTCAGCGTCGATCCAAATATTGATGGCGCGGTCGAGACCGCCAACCACGCGCACTTCGCCAACGCCGCTGACGCGTTCGAGTTGAACCCGAACGGTCTTGTCGGCAAATTCGGTCAACTCACGAAGCGAGCGATCGGCCGAAAGCGAGATAGTTACAACCGGCGTGCTGTCATTATCAAACTTTTGTACGACTGGCGGCGTCGCGTCTTCAGGCAGGTTTCGGCCGAGACTGTTCACCCGATCGCGAATGTCCTGTGCGGCTGATTCAAGATCTCGATCAAGCTTGAAGGTGGCGATGACAAACGACGTTCCCTGTCCGGAGATCGAGCGCAGCTCGTCTATGCCGTCAACTGTGTTAACGACCTCTTCGATTTGCTGCGTTACGAGAGACTCAACTTCCTGCGGCGATGCGCCTGGCAATCCGGTGCGAACACTGACGGTGGGAAGGTCAACAGATGGGAAGCGATCGACGCCGAGGCGAAAAAAGCTTGCCGCGCCCACGACGACCAAAGACAACACGATCATGGTCGCGAAGACAGGACGGCGAATACAAATTTCAGCTAATTTCTGCATAAAACTCTGAGTCTCAAGTTCCAGGTTTCGAGTTCCAAGTTCGGAATTTTGGAGTGCGCTGGCCTGTCAGCGCTTTAGTTCGTTCGCGACCTGTCGCGAACACGGTTCGTTGAACTCATGTAACGACTAAGGTGGCGTCAGGCCGCCACCGACCCAAAGCGCTGACAGGTCAGCGCACTCCAAAATTCCGAACTTGGAACTTGAAACCTGGAACTTAAAACTATTGAATCACTTCCACAGCCATTCCTGACTGCAGGTTTCCCGGGTCGACGATTACCTGATCGCCCACGTTCAGGCCCGCCAAAATCTCTGTCCATTCGCCACTGCGTCGCCCGGTCGTTATAGGTTTCTCCAGGGCTTGGCCGTTTTGGACGACAATCACTTTCTCGATTCCGGCGAAGGTAACGATAGCGTTGTTTGGAACCGTCACCGCCATCTTGGCATCGTTGGTAACGATTTCGGCTTTAGCAAACGAACCCGGGCGCAGGTTGCCGTCGTTTTGCACATCTGCTTCAACCATCAGCATGCGGTTCTGCTCAGTTATGACGGGACTCAGACGTTTTATTTGTCCCAGATAAACCTTGCCATCGCCTTCAACGCTCACCCGCACACTTTGTCCGAAGCGGACCGTGGCTGCGTCCCTCTCAGGAACTTGTGCCTGTAGTCGAAGCGGATTCATGCGTACGATGTCAACAACGGGTGAGCCGGCCGCCACATACTCGCCGACGCTGGCGCGTTTCTGTTGCACGATTCCGTCGATGGGAGCATGAACGGTTGTGTCGGCAAGCTGTTGGCGAGCGAGCGCGAGTTCCGAGCGGCGCTGGGCAAGCACCGCCTGACGATTCCTTATTTCTTCGAAAGCATCCTGATAGCGGCTCTGCGCAACTTTGAACGTTGCATCCGCCGCATCGTAATCAGACTTCGCGACAATTCCCTGCTCTACCAAACGCACCGCGCGTTCGCGATTGAGGCGCGCCTCATCAAGCTGTGCCTTGGCTTGTCTGACCGTGCCGGTTTGTTCCGCATTAACTTTGTCGTCCACTCCTTCAGGCGACAGCCCCAGCCGAGCACGAGCCTGGCTTAAGCTTGCTTCTGCCTGTTGCACGCGCAGCTTGTAATCGTTTGGCTCCAGCTGAGCAATGACCTGTCCACGTCGAACAACACTGCCGAGATCAACGCCGATGGAATTGAGTCGACCGGCAACTTTCACACTCGCAGTCGACTGATCGAACGCCGCCAGGGTGCCGTTGGCAGTCACGGTCTCCCCGAATGGAGTTTGCTCAACCCTGGCAGTTTTAACTTGTCGAGCTGCTTTGTTTTCGCCTGGCCGGCCCTGCCGGGCGGCGCCCTGGTAGTCGCTTTTACAGGCGGTCGCGATAAATGCGAGCAAACAAAGTAATAATCCGAGGGCAACTCGGATTGGTTTAGCGGCGTTTACTTGGCTAAGGGGGGCTTCCTGCATGGTTCGACCTGGTGGCAATCTTAACCCAAGCAGCGATCTCACGGTAGCGAGTGGCTGATTCATTAGCCACGATCCGTGCGCAGCTTTGGAGTGCGCTGACCTGTCAGCGCTTTGGT